>JAZNQB010000078.1:0-2583 GCA_045589995.1 Paludibacteraceae bacterium | reverse complement strand
AGTGCCTTAGCTAGGTATTTCAGTCATAGCGGCTATAGAGTTTTCGGCTACGATCGTACTCCTTCTCCGCTGACACAGAAATTGGAGAAAGAGGGGCTTGTTATTGGCTACGAGGATTCGGTAGGGTGGTTTAAGGCCTTGGAGTTGTCTCCGAAGTCTACTCTTGTAGTGCGCACTCCTGCCGTACCCGAAGATAGCGACATCTATACATACTTGCGCGCCGAGAAATACGATATCCGTAAGCGAGCGGAGATTTTAGGATTGGTAACGAGAAAAATGCGTGCGCTTTGCGTTGCAGGTACACATGGGAAGACGACTACAAGTACTATGTTGGCCCATTTGTTTTATCAATCAGAGATAGGAGCTAATGCCTTTTTAGGAGGGATAAGTCTCAATTATGGTACTAATGTGTTGCTGCAGAAAGATAGCAATTATGTAGTGGTGGAGGCAGATGAATATGACCGCTCATTCCATCAACTGACACCATATATGTCCATTATCACTTCAGTGGACCCCGATCATTTGGATGTATATGGTACAGAAGAAGCGTATAGGGAAGCTTTTACACACTATACCAGCCTTATCACTGAGACATTGATTATCAAAGCAGGCATAGCCCTTACTCCCCGTTTGCAGAAAGGATGCAAATGCTATACCTATGGTGTATGCGATAGTCAGAATAGTCCTGTAGAATCGCTTCCTGATTTCTATGCGGATCATATCCGCGTAGGCAATGGTCAGATATACTTTGATTTTCATACCACCAAAACTACTATCCATGACTTGGTATTGGGCGTTCCTGTGTGGGTGAATATAGAGAATGCTGTGGCAGCAATGGCTGTGGCTTGGCTGAATGGTGTTACTATCGATGAACTGCGGCATGGATTGCAATCATTCACGGGAGTGCAGCGCCGCTTTAATATACAAGTAAAGCAGTCTAAACTTGTTGATTTACAGCAGGTAACTTACATAGACGATTATGCCCATCATCCGCAAGAGTTAGCCACGGCGATAGATTCTATTCGCAAACTATATCCCGAGCGAAGATTACTGGGGATCTTTCAGCCGCATCTCTTTACAAGGACGCGAGATTTTGCAGATGAGTTCGCAGAGGTCTTGAGCACCATGGATGAACTGATATTACTGCCTATATATCCTGCTCGTGAGGAGCCAATTGAGGGGATTAGTAGTGCCATGCTACTTGAGCGTGTGAGAAGTGTAAATAACACTATGGATGCATGTCTAATGGAGAAGAATGAACTTATAAATTTTCTAAAAGACAAGGTGGAAGATACTATGGTGCCAATGGTGATTCTCACAGTAGGAGCCGGAGATATAGACCGTTTGGTACCGGAGATAAAAACAATGCTAAATTCTAAAAAAAACGAACCGACCTGTTTATGAGCAAAACGATACATACTGTTTTCATTTCTTTAGGCATTACTTTTACGGGTGTGCTCTTGATTGCTGCAGTGGTGTGGGGATATATGATGACGCCTACTGATACCCCCTGTTCGTCTATAGAATATATCATTGAAGATAGCCACGAGCGTATGTATGTGACTTCGTCCGAGATAGATAATCTCCTGCGTAAAGAGGGGGTTTATCCTGTTGGAAAATCGCTGAATATGATAGCTCTTTCCCGTATAGAGAGTGTGGTGCGTAATCATCCGATGGTTCGTTATGCTGAGTGCTATCTCACTCCGCGCAACGAGGTGAAGGTAAATTTGACACAACGTGTCCCTCTCCTGCGTGTACAGACTCCCTGGGAGACATATATAATAGATACGGATAGACGCAAAATGCCTATGCGGGCATCAATTAAAGATAAAGTATTAGTGGTTACTGGTAGTGTAGGGGAGCAAGTGGCTTCTTCTGCTCTCGCTGATTTTGCCGAATGGGTACAAAAGAAGTCTTTTTGGCAGGAAAAGATACATTATGTGCATATGAAAACCCCGCAGATAATGGTACTTTATTTGCGCGGAGAGAACGAACCACGTATCATGATGGGACCAATCCGTGGCTATGAAAGCAAGTTGTACAAACTGCGCACTTTCATGGAGAATAGTCAAGACAATCAACGAGATAAAAAATACTATGAAATAGATGTCCGTTTTCGCGGGCAGGTAATAGGACGGCACTAACCCTTAACTATATAACTTATGGCAAGAAAACAACCCCAAAAAGCAGATTTACTTCCTTTGGTAGCGATAGACCTCGGAAGTGATAGTGTCCGCGCTATGGCTGCGCGGCGCATAGCTCCTGACCTCTTTCAAATCTTAGGAGTAGAGGAACGCCCACATAAATTGGGCAACCTATGTGTAGAACAAGGTATTATCACTCAGTCCAGCAACGCTGGATATATTATAGCTGAAGTGCTTAAACTCTTGGCCAACCGCATTGGTGTAGATGAACTGCCTACAGCTTTTGTATCCATAGGAGGACAATCGATGCAGATAGCTTCTGTACACTCCCGCCGTGATCAGGCACGCAAGAAAGAGATTAGCCAACTACTTCTTGATGAGATGGAGATTGAGTGTAAAGAGAAAATTGAGCTGCGTAATCCTGATGTAGCGGTCTTGG
>JAZNQB010000077.1:0-8059 GCA_045589995.1 Paludibacteraceae bacterium | reverse complement strand
GTCAGTATGAGTTGTCGTTTGACTGGAGATGCTTGGGAGAAAGTGAGGTATATATGGTCGCAGGTATAGGTATAGCAAAGCAGATGACACAGATGCAATGTGATTATGTCCGTGCAGAGGTTCCAGAGCCTGTGACACGATTTGCCCAGCCGGAATATAAGACAATGAAGGGTTTTAGTCGTTGGCAGCATGCCGCTGTCTCGTTCTCGTCCAATGGTGCACGTGTCTATCGTTTGTATTTTGCGTGGAGAAATAATAAAAGAGGCTCTAAACTGCCAAATCCTATCGCAGCTTGTGTGGATAACATACAGATTACAACACGCAATTGCGCCAAACCGGAAAAAGTGAATGCGGAAGTGGTGGGCGATTCGGTGCTCGTTACATGGAGCGGAACCAGTGCGCAATACTGCGTGGAATATCGTCGCTATGGACGCGAGAAATGGTCGGTGCAAACAGGCATCAGAGAAGAGCGCTTCGTAATAGAAGGGCTTGACGAGGGCGCGTACGACATCCGCGTAAGAGGTGTGTGTAACACGGTGGATACAAGTGCATATGCCTATAAAACTTCGTTTGGAGTGTATTATCCCGAAAGGCATTGTATTAATTATGTCTTCTTGCGTGATAACGAAGATGTAGAGGCCACAGTGGGGAGTTTCTCTAATCCCTATGCCTCTGTGGGAGTTGCAGATACAGCATATTCGGATGATGCGAAATTTTGGCGTCACACAGTCAACTGGGATCCGGATGAGTATGACCCGCGTACAGGAGGAAGATTGAAAGTGGTGCCGGAAGACGAAGTGGCATCTGTGCGATTAGGTAACTGGAATAATGGCGCGGAAGGAGAGTCCATATCTTTCTTCTATGTCGTAGATGGAGAGAATGCATCTATCTTGCTCTTGAAGTATGCGGTCGTGTTGGAGGACCCTAATCACGGACCAAGTGAACAGCCACGCTTTAACTTGGAGATATTAGATGAATGGGGGCAACTGATTGACTATACATGTGGATCGGCTGACTTCTATGCAGACTCAAATAGACCAGGATGGAACACATACGGATCGGTGACATGGAAGGATTGGACCACTATCGGATTGAATCTGGCAGAATATGATGGACAGAGATTGACGGTACGACTCACTACAAGAGACTGCTCCTTGAGTGCACACTATGGATATGCATATTTCACCATGGGATGTGCGGCTGCTAAAATAGCAAGTACCAGTTGTGGAGATGACGCACAAATGTCTATCGCAGCACCGAATGGATTTGCATACCAGTGGTTCGATAAATATGATAACCCGGTGCCAGACGAGATGCTATCAGAAGATAAACAAACATTGTTGATTGACCCCTCGGATACTACTACATATCGTTGTCACTTGTCCTATGTAGAAGAAGCATCCTGTGGCTTTGATTTGTATTCTGCATGTCTGCCAAGATACCCAATCGCGGACTTTGAGTGGTCATACGAACCATCAAAGTGTCAGAATAAGGTTAAGTTTACCAATAAAAGCCACATAATGACACGTTTTAATAATATCGTGGAGTATCATCATGATCAGCCTTGTGATGAATATGAATGGGATTTTGGAATGGGACAAGTAGGATCGGAGCGCAATCCGGTGGTTATCTTCCCAGAGGCAGGAGGTACGTTCCAAGTACACTTAACTTCGGCTATAGCAGAAGGAAGATGTGTGGATGATACAACAATCACTATAACCATACCTGCCATCGGCGACCGAGAACTCCGTATCGATACCACAATTTGTGAAGGAGGATACATCGTTTTTGGACCACAGTTTGCAGGAGAAGAGCGTGAATATGTGAATGTGTGGAAAACAGTAGCGGGGTGTGACTCTACAGTCTATCTCAATCTCCACTTGGCACCGCAAACTTCAGTGCAACTCGATGATACAACAGTCTGTGCAGAGATACCTCTGTGTATAGAAGGAGATTGTTATAAATCAAAAGAATCAGGCAAGTTCTATCGCTTCTATACAAACCAATATGGCTGTGACTCTACCGTCTGGATGAATGTGACAGTATTGGATTCTATACTGCCAGAAATCACGGTGCGTGAAATGACTGACGAACCTAACTCAGGAGCGCTCTTCTTTGCCGGTACAGGATATGACTACTATACGGTCAATGGAGGAGAACCGCAAACAGCCGATTCTATCACAGGGCTCAACGGAGGTGCATTCCAAATAGAGTTCTTTAATGACTTCGGATGCTCTGTCGTAAAAGATACAACAGTCAGCGTGTGTATGCCGGGATGGGTATATCAGAGATGGAATGATGTGCTCTCGCTCAAGAATAATAATCAACTCCAAACAGACTCAGCAGAGCATGTCTTTACGGATTTCCAATGGTATTGTGATAATGAACCTATTTTAGGAGCAAACCTCTCATATCTCTATCTTGAAGGAGGATTGAATCCGAATGCTTATTATCACATAGAGATGACACGCATCAGTAATGGAGAAAGAATTGAAACATGCCCATTCAAACCTACATTGGAGCAAGAAACAGTAATAGTCTATGTCTATCCTTCGCCCGTGAGAATAGGAGGTACACTGACTATCAAAGTATCCGCACAAGCTACGGCCACTATAGTGAATATGTTTGGTGATGTGGTGAAAACACAACCACTTACAGAAGGCGAAAATAGCATTCTAATGGATATGCCGGCTGGTGTGTATGTGGTGCAAGTTAAAGTGGGAGATGAGGTTAAAGTATGTAGAATTAGTGTAGTTGAATAAGAAGGAATGGCAATGAAAAAGATACTATATTACATCGTAATGATTGCGCTGGTGGGATCGCAAACACTTATGGCGGCACCGGCAAAAAAGAAAACATCGTCAAAGAAAAACACCACTACTAAAACATGGAAGGGAGCTACGCGCAATATACACCATGTCGCAATGTGGGGAGGTGTTGGATATAGCGGACTGCTAAATCAGTATGACAATAATAAGTTCATCGGAGGTGGTGGAGGATTAATCGGAGTGGGATACGAGTACCGATATGACCATTTCATACTCAATGCAGGACCAGAACTGCGTCTCTTCTCATCCATGGATAAGATTACATTCCCGGCTCCTTATGATGTGACGATGATGGCGGAGGGGTATAATCAAACCAAGCATTATATCTTTTCTGACCCACTCAAAGAGAATCACACCGTAGGACAAATCATGCTGCCTATAATGCTCGGCGGAAGATGGAAAGAAGTCTATTTCCTCGCAGGTGCAAAAATCGGTTATACACTCTTTGGTACATACAAGCAAAAAGGAGCAATTACAACCACTATCACAGATAATATGGCATATGACCCTGATTGGATGGATATGCCAAACCATAGTGCTATTACTGATGCCGCATATACAACCAAAGGTGCGAATAAATATGGGCTCGATATAGCACTCAGCGCAGAAGTGGGAGTCAATATCAATTCTTTCCTTGATAAACAATGGAATGAAAGTAATGACAAACGCGAGCACCCGTGGCATTTGCGGGCGGCTATCTTTATGGATTATGGACTTAGGAATATGGCGCAAGCGCAGATGGGAGAAATGGCAATGCCAAATGAACAGCAGATGCAGACACGATCACTACATGCATCCAACTGGGCAAACGGAAGATTGAATAGTCTTATGGTTGGAGTTAAGTTCACAGCACTGCTACAGATGAATAAACCACAACCACCAAAACCCAAAAAGCCAACGATGGTCTTGTATCTAACGGATAATCAAACAGATAAAGCGATTGCTTCGGCAACGGTGCAAATAACACCTCTACAAGGCAAAAAACCAAAGACTACCAAAAAGACAACCAATAAAAAAGGTATGCTGGTCGCTAAAATATCTGCAGGACAATATCATATGCAATTGTCTCATCCGGATTATATTGCTACTATTCATGACTATCAACACCCGGAATGGGGAGATACTATCACTCTCACAATGCAGCCAAGACCAGACTTCAAATTCTATGTGCGTGATGCTAAAACGGATCAACTCTTATCGGCAGAGGTTACATTCATCAATGCAAATAACGAAACGGCTGTGGCTACTGCGAAGACAGATTCAATCACAGGATACGCAAAACTTCGCCTGCCTATCAATACACCAATACGCATAAGAATAGAAGCGCAAGACCACTTAACAATCACACAAACAGTCGGAGATATTGGAGGTGAAGAAATCTATCGTCTCGAACCAATAGAGAAGAAACGAGTAATTATCCTGCATAATCTCTTCTTCGCTACCAATGAAACAACCATACTACCTGAGTCTGAACCTGCGATGCAGAATCTCTATGAACTCTTGACGGAGAATCCGGAAATTCGAATACGCATAACAGGTCATACCGATAATGTGGGATCAGACCGTGCTAACCAAAAACTCTCAGAAGGACGTGCTAACAGTGTGCGCGATAACTTGATAAAACGAGGCATCAGCGCAGACAGAATAGAAGCAGAAGGAAAGGGTGAAACACAGCCAATAACCACGAATGATACGGAAGAGGGCAGAGCACAAAACCGTCGTGTAGAATTTGTAATACTCTAACGAAATGACTATTAAATCTCATCATAATATGAAGAAGATATCACTTATCTGGCACATGGAACATCGTTCTGTGTGCCTTGCTCTATCTTTCTTGTGGTGCTCGCTTACAGCAACAGCACAAATAGTATATCAATGTGATTTTGAGGATGAAGCAGAGAGAAACCAATGGGTACTCAATGAGGGTCCGCGTGCAGATTTGTGCGCGAATAATTGGTATATGGGAACGGCTGTAAATGCTACACAAAACGGACAATTTGGAATGTATATATCCGATACAGGAGAAAAACCAGAATATAGTGGAGCTCGAAGCAATGTGTTGGTTGCTGCCCGTGAACTAACATTGCCTGAAGGAGAATATACCTTGTTTTTTGATTGGATGGCGAAGGGAAGAGCAGCAAGTGGAGATGGTATATGGGTGTGTTGGGTGCCGGACACAACAACACAAACATATTCTGCTGCAGTACTAAGACCTGCATGGGTTGATTCATATCGTTTGGATACTGTCTTTAATAGTACATCTATATGGGAGCAAGGAAAGGTCACTTTCACAACAGATGGTAAACCCGGAAGATTGGCGTTCGTGTGGACAAATGCCAATACACCCAAACCAGTACAACCATCTGGATGTGTGGATAATATCATGATCATTCCAAAAATAGATGAATGTGAACCACCTACAGATTTTAAACGAACCATGAAGGGAACTGCTATGCAAGTCACTTGGAAAGGAGATGCGGATTGGTATGATGCAAGAGTGTATGACTATGGCTCTGATACATGGATGTATTTCGATAGCCTAACACTTAAACGAATTACGGTAGATGGGTTAACAGAAGGAGTGGTACAGATCTTTGTGCGTTCACACTGCGGAGAGTCAGGGGTCAGCGCATATGAGCATTATACACCTTTCTATTTCCTGCCAGGAAAATGTGTCAATTATCTTGCCATTGATGATGCAACACAATGTAAAACTTACATTGGATCAGCAGCTTCTCCGAGGGACAGAGTCGCGTTAGTGGATTCTGGATATAGCGCAATAGAAAGCAGACACACCATACACTATATGCCGGGAGAGACAGATCCAAGAACAGATAATATGTTAGCCACAAAGCCGGAAGGAGCATTAGCATCTGTGAGATTGGGAAACTGGAATACTGGAGCAGAAGGAGAGGCGATTGAGTATGTATATGATGTCCCGGATGGAGATGTAGCAATATTAAAACTAAAATATGCTATCGTGCTCAATCAACCGGCTACATCGCACCCAGAAGAGCAACAATCCAGTTTTAAATTGGATATTTATACAAGCGAAAAGGGAAAAAATCAGTTGAGACCTCTATATGGAGGATGTGGTCAGGCCACTTTCCATGTAGGATATGGAGACCTAACAGGATGGCATGCCGTTGGAGCAGGAGAAATCATGTGGAAAGAATGGACGGAAGTATCAGTCAATCTACGCGAATATGTGGGACAACGCATCACCGTTAGACTATCTACTGCCGATTGTACCCAAGGAGGACACTATAGTTATGCATACTTTACACTCGATTGCGAATCGGCAGAATTGTCGGGACTCAACTGTGGAGAAGAGAACCCTACTACCAGTTTTACTGCACCGGCAGGATTTAACTACGAATGGTACTTGCCTACAAATCCTGATTCTATTTTATCTCGGGAGCAGACATTCCAGATAGAGCCGATGGATACACTCACATATAATGTGGATGTGATTTCACAAACGAATGGTAATTGCTATTATACATTGGATGCATGTGGTATTCCTCGTTATCCTGTGGCGAAAGCAGAATATAAGTGGAATGGAGGTGAGCATTGCCAGAATGTGGTCACATTCTATAATAAATCATATATCTACTATAAGAATATAGAAAGATGGAACCAAGACGGCAGAGTGGATACTATTTATACCAACTACGAAAAAGTACAAAATACAATATGGGATTTTGGAGACGGAGAGATTGTAGAGTCGAATGCAGATTCGGTGGTGCATGTCTATCCGGAGGGAGCCGGTACATATAAACCAACGATTACAGCATCCATCTCGGATGGAGCATGTGCGGCTACCGTAGTAGTAGATGAAATACAGCTACCGGATGTTTCTGTAGAAGAAAGAGATGTGCATTTATCCAAGGGATCGATGTTCAATGGAAGAGTGTATTGGGAACCTTATCGGTTTGACGAAATAATAGAGGAAGACGGATGTGAAGTGCTAACACATGTGTTTATTCATGAGACGGAATTCACAATAGATACTACTTTCTGCGAAGGAGAATACTTCCAATTGGGAGATCAAAAGATAACAGAGTCTGGCACATATAAAGCTAATCTAAAGAGTGTCCAATGGACTGAAGTGGATAGTATAGTAACACTAAATCTGGAGGTTGAACCAACGCTCGTAATAGGAATGCCGGATACAATTGCTATATGTGCAGACCAAAGGAATGTGGACTTCCCAATGGAGGTGCTGCAAGGAGAACTGGATAGCATATTTATCTCTTTCTCAGATACACCCGATAGTGTAGGATTTGAACCTGTATATGCCTTTGGAAAAGATGATGCTATGCAAATAAATCTGCCGGATAGTTTAACACCTGGATATTACAAAGCAACTATGCACCTTGGTACACCGAGATGCCCAGCACCGGATGTGAATGTGATACTGCAAGTTAGCTATGCGTCATCTATTATTATGCAGAAACCGGGTATAATCGCATTGCTTAATGATAGCCTCAATGGAGGTTATACTTTCAGCGAATACAGCTGGTATCGTAATGGAGAACGTATAGAGGGAGCAGACCAATCATACATAATCGTTGGAACCCATGACCTGGGAGCTCAATATACAGTAGTGCTTAAACGCACCACAGATGGAGTGACGGTAGCCACTTGCCCTATCGTTTATAACGGAACTATGGCGGTAGAGACACCGGAAGCATCGGGTGCATATGTATGGCCTACTATCGCTATTCCGGGACAGACAATAACAGTAATAGCGGAGTCCTCATGGATGCTGACAGATGTCTTAGGGCGTGTTGTCGTACCTATATCATCAAACAAACAATTGACAGCACCACAGCAACCGGGAATATACATGCTTGTATTCCCACATACACACAAAACAATACGAATGATTGTGAAATAACATGAAGAACTTACATGTATTTTTATGGATGGGACTGGCACTCGTTGCCAATACCATGATGGCAGCACCAAGATATTCTGCAGGACAACTATCACATTGGTTAGGAATTTCAGCAACCGGAGTGGAAGCCAATCATATATTTAAGAAAAATATGCCGGCTTACACGCAAGCCGGAGGTGGAGGAGAAGCAACACTGCTATACGAGATACAAAAAGGGCGTTTTTTCTTCAATATAGGACTCGGAGCTGAGTATATGCAGACAGCTTCAGCAATAGATGCATACTCAGATGAGTTCTTGAGAATAGACTATACTGGCGATCAAGTACTA
>JAZNQB010000076.1:0-4929 GCA_045589995.1 Paludibacteraceae bacterium | reverse complement strand
AGCATTGAAGATCAATGTGCAGAATACTACACCGTCTTTGGTTATCTCAATCGTATAAGTGGCTGCATTCTCTGAAGTCGGCCAGGTGAGTGTTGCTGCATTGTCCTGCGGCTCTACGGTTACATTATTTGTGGTCACGGTTGTTTCTTCGGCGCCGATGGCATAGGTGTAATAGAAATCACGCCAAACAGAAGCATTCTTGTACATATCAATCGAACTCGGCAGTACATACAGCGAACAAGCAAACTTATCCACTCCGTCAAAAGCTGTGCTATATGCATTGGTAGGTGTCGGGCGGTAGTTGAAGATTGTTTCGAGGTTCACGCAGTTATAGAACGCGTTGTTGTGAATCGTTTTTACCGACTCGCCGATAGTCACTTTCTTCAGCGTGCTGATACCCGCAAAAGCGTTCTCTCCGATAGCTGTGACGGAATTGCCGATAACGAGTTCTTCCATCTCACCCGGAGCCTCTGCACCCAAGCGCATGTTTTCTGTAAACTCGCCGGCGTTGCCGATAGTCAGTACTTTGGAGTTCGGGTCGTACGACCAAACGAGTGCCAAGTCTTTTCCGCAAGTACCTACGCGGTCATACGCAAACTCTGCCGTAAAGGTGGTGTCTTGAGTAATCTGCGCAATACGCGGGTTGTCTTTCAAACCATCGCTCCATTGTGTGAAATGATAGCCGTAGTTCGGAACGGCTGTCAGTTCATTAAAGCCCAAATACTCCACTTGTGCGTTGCCGTATATATACCCTTGTATTGAATTGGTTTCTGTAGATATAGTATATACATTCTTGGCAAAAGTAGCCGTATAGGTCTTTTCTTCGGTCACAGAAACCGTGCGAGGGTTAGACCTGTTATTATCATTCCAACGCACAAAATGATAACCGTAATTCGGAATAGCAGAAATCTCCACCTCTTCCAGATACAATGCCGCAGTATCTCCAGCCGTTGTACCCCATTCGGGATTGGCTGAGGTAGTAGATATTGTATAGGTATTCTTTGCAAACTCGGCGGTAAAGGTGGTATCGCTTGCCAGAATAATCGTACGCGGATTATCGGTATTACCATCGCTCCATTGCGTGAAATGGTAACCATAGTCAGACGAAACAGAAAGTGTTACTTGATCCAAGTATTCAGCAGAACTATTGCCAGAAATAGTGCCGTGCTTTGCATTTGTTGTAATGGAATATGTATTCTTGGCAAAATATGCTATTGCTTTCTGATTTTGCGTTACAAGAAGTGATAGGGGATTAGTAGTATTAGTGATGATTGTTGTATCAACATAGGTTATCGTATCTAACTTGTCTATTATAGTTTGTTCATCTGTAGAGAAACAATCATAATTTTGAATAGTTACATATCTATTATATGCATCATATTCGCCACTAATTGTATAGCAGCAACTTTCCGTGATAGCAAGATCATTTGTCTGACCACTTCCCCAAACTGGTCCATTGGGAACTACAATAATGTTCATGTTGTTCTGAACCGTTCTATACACATACATACTATCTTCATAAGATAGAGTCTCCCAATGTCCATCTTCTCCCGTCTCCCAAATCCACGCATACGGATTAGACCAGGTATTCGGAACAGAGAATTTAACCATATGAAGAGTACCATATTCTATGTGTTCTTGACACTTATCAATATCCCATTTTACAAAATGATAACCATAATTTGGAATGGCAGATATCTCCACCGTATCCCCATACAAAGCCGCTGTATCGCCAGCCGTTGTGCCCCATTCTGGATTGGCAGAGGTAGTAGAGATGGTATATGTATTTTTCGCAAACTCAGCTGTAAAAGTGGTATCGCTTGCCAGAATAATCGTACGCGGATTATCGGTATTGCCATCGCTCCATTGCGTGAAATGGTAACCATAATTAGCCGTTACAGTTAGCGAATGATATAGCTGCTCGTCACATATAGTATAATTTTCTAAACTTGTTATACCCACACTACCATACACTGCTTGAGTGGATATTTTGTAAGGTAATGGTGCATAACTAATTCTGGAGGCATAATCAGTCCAAGCCGTTTTATAAGCATCCTATGTACCACAAGGTACATAGATTGGACAATTATTTGTATTATTTAAAACCTCACTACCCAATGTTGGCGGTGTTTCTGCTTCTATCGTCACAGAGGTCAAACCACTGCAATTATAGAAAGCATGCTCTCCAATACTTGTTACGCTATTGGGAATCTTTATAGAGGTCAAACCATCGCAGCCAGAGAAAGCCTGCTCTCCAATGCTGGTGACGCTATTAGGAATAATGACAGAGGTTAAAGAATCGCAATACAAGAAAGCCCTATCTCCAATGCTTGTCACGCTATTAGGGATAGTCACAGAGGTTAAAGATTTGCATTGACCGAAAGCATTTTTTCCAATGCTTGTCACGCTATTACCAATCGTCACAGAGGTTAAAGATTTGCATTGAGCGAAAGCATTATTTCCAATGCTTGTGACACTATTGGGAATCGTCACTGAAGTCAACTCACAACCAGAGAAAGCACGCCATCCAATACTTGTCACGCTATAGGTAACTCCATTATAGGTAACAGAAGAAGGGATGACTACTGAACCAGAATATTCATTATTATAGCTATCGTAATTACTTCCACGGTAAGTGACGGTAGCGGTATTGTTGGTATTGTCAAAATCATACCAAATACCATCGACATCTGTGTCGGAGGCATACATTGTTCCTATGCTTGCTGCTACAGCGAGCAATAGGGTAAAGAGTTTTAGTTTCATATTGATTTGAAATTTAATCTTTTTCTATTATTCTAATGCAAGGAGTCGTTTCTTCCATAAATAGAAGATATTCTTTATCCTCTCCGCATATGAAATGAATATTTTTAGCGTCATCTACAAACACCTTCTTTAACTCTGCTTTGATTTTACCATCAATAAGCAAAAGCGTTAAAGAAGTAGGGTCAATACAAACAATTTTATCCACATCACAGTGGACGATCTGCCAATTGGAATTTAACTCCAATAATTTAACGTGAATACATCTCGGCATCATAAGTTTTCATTTAAAGATTTACCGTTGTAACGTGGTTCAAGAGGATTTCTACCTTCTTTCTCTTTCTGAAGATCCTTGTTAGAATCGTACTTGGATTTTTCCAAATCATTTTCTTTGTTTGCCATAATGTTAAATTGATTTAGTTTGTCTCCACTTTAATATTTGGCAGGAGACATTTTCCATGATATACAACAAAAAACGCGAATAACTATTTGCTATCCGTGATTTGAGGCTGTAGAAAATGCCTTAGTTATCAGATATACAAACAGAAACTCGCGCCGTGTATATATCCGCCAACACACTATTAGAACGATCCAATAGTGTGGGCGAGTTGTACACTCGTGAGCATCTACTTACTTGTTTTCCGAATAACTAATTTTTGAAACTTCCTACATTCCAAATCATCAGATTACAAGCGTGTAAACGCTTTTTCAATATGTTTTAGCGCAACACTTTGCGCTTGTCTTTATGTCTTGTTTTGTCTTTATCCTTTTTCCAAAGTGCTCGGAAGCACCGCTCGGAGAGGGACGATGTCTTATAAGAGTTTTCTTAATTCCTCGGCAGAGGGTAAGATATTTTTGTATGCTTCCGGTAGTTCGCTACTGCTGTGGTACGTGGCGACACCCATCGGCTTGGTCATGTCGCGGAAAGAGAACTCCACTTTCTTCTCGTTCATCGAACGACAAAGGATGATACCAATACTCGGATTCTCGTCCGGCATTTTGACATATTCGTCCAGAGCCGATAGATAATAATTCATCTTTCCTGCGTACTCCGGTTTGAACTTGCCACTTTTCAGTTCTACAGCCACCAAAGAACGCAAACGGCGGTTGAAGAACAGCAAATCAATAAAACTCTCTTCTCCGTCCACAATCAAGCGGTATTGGTTTCCCATGAAACTGAAGTCGCCGCCAAGTGCCATAATAAAATCCTTTATATTCTTTACTATCTGCTGCTCGACCTCTTTCTCGTCCACGAAATCAGGATCCGGCAGTGTTAAGAAGTCCAATACCACATCTTCACGGAACACCTGCAATGCTTTGTCACGCAAACGGCTGTCAGGGATGGCTACTTGGAAATTATTCGGAGCCGCTTCTTTATGGAACACATCTGCTTTGAGGTTTGCAATCAGTTTGTCTTTCGTCCAAAACTGCGTAGCGCATTGACGGATATAAAAGAGCCTTTCTTCCAGCGTGGAAGTATAACGGATGACCTGCCTATGCAGGCTGAATCCGACTTGAACAAAGTATTCCATGTCCGTTGTGGACAAATCGGCAACTGCCGGTTGCCGATTTATGAGTTGGTCAAAAGGCAATATATTTTTCAAATCGGCGACTGACGGTTGCCAATTTAGGTATGGACACCATGCTTCGTAGAAAATCCGCATGTCCTTGATACCAGTTTCACTGAATCCTTTCAATCCCGGGAGCTCTTGCTGTAACTGCTGTGAGATAGTTGCGATAGCATGAGTATTCCAAGCCCCCTCACGACTATTGACAGACACATAATTACCCACCCAATAATAGAGCGACAAGATTTCTTTGTTCACTAACTTGGCTGCATTGTAACGGCTAATTTGTATAGCCTCTTTAATCGCTTTTACCGCTTCTATGTATTCTGCTCTATTGAGTTGCTCCATGTTGTCTTTTTTTGTTTTCTTATGCTTTGCTCTTCCAATTTTGCACGCAAAATTACTGCTTTTTTCTGACATATGCAAGTATTTGGGCAAAAATCGCTTTCGTGCGGGCGATTTTCTTGTGTCGCTCATCTCTCGGTCTTCTCTCGGTCATCGGTCGGTGGAAGATACCAAGGACAAGCAAGCAAACAACTATATACAAAAAAAAGAGACGCGGATGCGTCTCTTGGTGTCCCCCCAGGGACTCGAACCCTGG
>JAZNQB010000075.1:0-3101 GCA_045589995.1 Paludibacteraceae bacterium | reverse complement strand
TATAGCCTCAGTTTCTTGGGTAAACCCGTGGATAGAGCCAAATGGTATATGACACCTCAAACGGTGAATGCATACTATAATCCTTCCACCAACGAGATCTGCTTCCCTGCAGGTATCCTTCAATATCCTTTCTTTGACATGCAAGCAGACGATGCCTTCAACTATGGCGCTATTGGTGTAGTCATTGGACACGAGATGACGCACGGATTTGATGACCAAGGCTGTCAGTTTGATAAAGATGGTAATATGCTCAATTGGTGGACAGAAGCGGACAAAGCTGCTTTTGATGAACGCACCAAAGTGATGGAAGAAGCATTCAATAAGATTGAAGTGGCACCTGGCGTCTTTGCAAATGGTAAGTTCACACTGGGTGAGAACATCGCCGATCATGGAGGATTGCAAGTGGCATACCTCGCATTCTGTAATAGCGAGGAAGCCAAAGCAGAAGCAGACCGCTTGCAAATAGTGGATGGCTTCAGCCCAGAGCAGCGTTTCTTCTTGGCATATGCGAATGTATGGGCAGGTAATATCCGCCCAGAGGAAATACTACAGCGCACCAAATCCGACCCTCACTCTTTAGGCAAGTGGCGTGTCAATGGCGCACTACCTCATATCAATGCGTGGTATGAAGCATGGGGCATCACGCCAGAGTCACCGCTCTATATTGCTCCAGAGAACCGTGTGAGCATTTGGTAAAAAAAGGAAAGACAGCTGTTAGCTATCCTTAATACTTTCTGTATATCTAAAATTCGATATTATAGTCTATTATCTTTTTTGCATTATAAAATTGGCGGTGGCAAAGCCGTTGAACTTATCCTGCGTAGGAGAACTATCGTATGTGATAGGCGCAAAGATTGTTTGCTCTGCATACACATTATTGGGGTCGCTCGCCACAACCACCACTTCTGTTGGGCACTCGCGTCCACGGTAGCGAATGATGGTATATTCTCCCTTTTGGTCTGTAATGGCATAGTTGTAAGTATTCATGTCTGCAAATTCTGTCTCTTCGCGTACTCCGTAAATGGATACTTTTATACCATTCGCTTTGCTGCCATCTGCATAAGTGACCACACCAGATACCACTAATCGGGCTGTTTCTATATCGGCATAATCTACATCAGCTGTAAAACAACTACTGAAAGAAACTCCCACTAAAAGGCAGAGTGAGATGATAAAAAGACTATGTGTACATGTTTTTTTCATGGCAATAGGTGTATTTTAGTAGAACTATTTCCTAAGGATGTTTGGTATGCAATAAAATAGACACCAGGTTGTAGTTGCTTGAGATCGGGAATGGATGATTGAATCCTTTTGCCGTTAAAATCAAATACGGCGATGTTTCGGATAGAGACGCGACCGCTAAAAGTATTTTTCCAATAACCTATTTCTATTGCGTAAGTGCCTGTACGAGTAATCGGACATTCTACTTTACCTGTACTGATGCTATAGAAATAATCCTCATTATTTGTTTCGCTTTGTGTCTCGCGAATAACAACATAGGAGAACGCATCCGATTGTGTAGTGATGACAAACTTGCCACCTATAATAGAAGCAGTAAATTGGTTGGGGTCTGTAGGGTCAGGCGTGCTACCTGTTGGATTGTCCATCGGAGCATACTTGAAAGCACTCATCTTCAATGGGATGGGAATGCTATCTTCGCCCATCGCCATCGTGGGTACATGTAGCGCGCAAAAGATAAGTAATAATATGTACAGGATGTGTCTTGTCATTGTTTGTTGGTTCCTTTCTTGCATGCGATAGCCCATAATGTGCTTCGCAAATCTTTGGCACTTACTCCAAGGCGTTTGGCAATGAGATATTTGTCTTTCCCTATTCCGCTCTCTGCGCGGTATAGCACTTCTGCAATCTCTGCATATGAAAGACCAATAAGTACCAATACACATATACGAATTTCTCTTTCAGTTAAATTGCATTGCTTGAGTTTGTCTGCAATACCAAAAAATAATATATTACTCTGACTACAGAATTTAGAATAGACATCCCACCGTAGTTTTTCTTTCATATAAGGGTCGTGTCTGAGTGCCTCGCATTGTTGTGCAAGTTGTTTTTCTCGTCCTAATTGCGTTTTATTTCGTAAATAATAGAGTAGGATAGCAATCGCAATAATGATTAGCATACTTATGGTGATTATACTAATCTTCCATTGAATGGGGAGATGAGGAGCATGAATATATTGCTCTGCCAATAACATTGCTTCTATCCATTCTGCTTGGTTGCGCTCTAATTGGCGCTGTACATCTGCTCGTTGGGCAGATAACAGGCGCAGATCTTCTGGTGCAGCAGTGCTGTCACAATGTGTCAAGATGTAATATGCATCGTCTATGTAACGCGGATTGTTGGTTTGCCCTGCTACGCGCTGCGCATAGAACATAGCGGAGTCGCATTGCTGCTTTAAAGTATAAGCTTGTGCCTTTAAGATATCAAAATAGACCGATTTAATCGGAATAATATTGGCGTAATAGATAGTAGAGTCATATTCGGCATTGTATAGGCATGCTGCTGCTCTTGTTTCTATCGTTTTATTTTGTACCTCGTTGCTTGGACACACTTTGCATGCCGAGTCAGCCAATGCAGTTGCTTGCTCTTTCCGTCCCTGTACTGCCAGTTCCCACGCCATGTTGTTGAGTGCATACGCATAGGCTGTAGTGTCTTCTGCACGATGAAACTCCTCTGCTGATTTCTCATAAATAGCGTATGCTAAGTCATGCCTTTCGCATATTCGGCACATAGTGGCCATATTGCTATACGAGCGCCCTTTGATGGCATAGTTATACGATAAGGATTGTGTGGCGGCAATAAAAGATTTCATCGCTGCTATCGGTTCGTCCTGCTCACGCCAACTGCGTCCCTCGTTATAATGCTTCTCTGCGTTCTGACCACACGAGACCAACATACAAAGCAGTAGAATATACCCTATTTTATTTCTAAAGTCCACCAATTGAGTAAGAATTTAAATTTGTGTGCAAAGGTAGGGTTTTGTAGTGAAATATACAAATTTTATACTTGGGATTTTTCTTGGGATTTTAACATAAGCCCTTTTCTTTGGCTAATTGCATCAGGTAATCCTTAGCGGCTGCATA
>JAZNQB010000074.1:0-13568 GCA_045589995.1 Paludibacteraceae bacterium | reverse complement strand
ATCTGTCAGCTTAGATAACCATGCGTTGATTTGGCTCGTCACTGTAGAAGACAATAATGAATAGGTAGAATTAAGCGTCGTGTACTGCGATTGTGTCACATAATCGGGCGTAAAGAATCGGCCAAACACAAGCAGATAAATAACTTGTCGCATAAGCATCTCGTCCGTATTGATTACTTGCTGCACTTGCTGCTGTATCGCTTGATCGCTGGTAGGAAACTCCAGTGAGAAAGAGAGCGTTGGATTACTTAGCGCATCTTTCATATGCAAGCAGGTGAATACAGGAATACTTGTTCTGGTGGTCGCCAGTTGGTCCACTTCTTCACCAAAAAGGTCCTTAAGACTTGCTGTTACACGGTACTTAGCGGTCACATCTAATTGTGGGTTGTTAGGGTCACCAGAGAAGACGATAGTAGAACCCTCGCCTATCGTAAACTCTTTCTTTATCACATTGGCGACAGTATAAGATAGTGTACCTTGCTCTATATCGTATGTACCCAATAAGCGCACATCGCCCGTCTGCGTGTCGTATGTCAACTTGAGAGCACCCGTGCCATGCGCTTGTATCATGTCACCATTCCGCTCACCTATCACTAATTGGAATAATAACTGCGGATTAACTTCTATATTGAGCGTAAGCAAGCACCGTTGCGCACGCGTACTATTGGTGACTGCCTTTTGCTCTGTAGTGCGGATATCTAAATTATCATACTCATCCGTCTCCTCTTGACCTGTACGCATTGTATCAACTGGCGGCTTGAAATGCACAAAATTAGCCGAATAAGCCGACGACACATTATCTACACTAAGCCTAAACTGCGACTTACCCGTAGTAACCGCATCTGCTGATACAAGTATATCGCTCTCGTGTCCTGTCACATCCACACGACCATTGGCATACACTTTGCCTTGTAACATCTCGCCTTGCTTATTGGCATTAAATACCAATGCATTGTATGCATCCACATGTAAATCTAATACAAAATCACGGAACTGCTCATGACGAATACCACCATTCACTAACACCATATGCCCCTCCGCATCCCTTGCATGTACCTCAGGAAAACGAATCATCGTCGTATCCAATACGATCGTGTCATTATCAATGTAATAACGAGTACTCGTCCATGGAAGAACGAAAGAAGCATCCTGAGCCGCAGCATTCACCAGCACATATACACTACCTATTTCGCCTCCTACCACTACTTTTCCCGTACCATAACCATTCAAGTCATGAAGCACACTGGAGGTCCAATGGTTAATAAAATCAAGCGGAACAGAATCCGTCTCCATATCTAATTTCCACCTACCCGTGCCATCGAAAAAGGCTTCTCCATCTAAACCCACCACACGACGAGTAGGCCTATTCACATCTGCATGGAACTGCAACTGAGGAGGTAAAGTGACATGAGGCAATTTACGCTCAGGATAGATATGCAAATCCACCTCTGCCTCACCAAAATAACAATCATTCAGCCCCATTCCGTCTATATGTATATCGGCATTGATAGCAGGTTGCTTAAATACGCCACCTATCGTGGCAGTACCCGTCAGCAATCCTTCGAACATGATTGTCTGCTCGGGCAAGATAAAAGGTACCACATAACTCGCATCTATCTTCTGTAATCCCACCTGCAAACTATCCGTATGCCTTGACGAAGCAACGCCATTCATCTCAATAAACTGCCCATTGCCTCTAAAACTGAACCCATCTATAGCAATCGATGTATCTGCCGCGCAATAACTAATACGACTCTCACCCAAGGTGTATATCGAATCACGCAAGATAAGCGTATCGGGTAATATATGCATTTCTATCAGCGGTTTACCCTCGCGCGCTGAGAAATGGGTGATTGCTCTCACCTCACCGCCATACACCCCTGATCGGTTCGCACCCAGTAGCGCGAGCCGCGTCTCATTCCATGATAAGGTGCGCAGCAAAGTGCTACGCAACTCTTTAGGTTCCATCTGCTGCCATCCTTCGGGTAATGACGGATGGGTGTGCATGAAAGTATCCACAGCTATCTGCGTGTCTATCGTATCACAATATGCATTCGCCGTGAGCATGGTGCGTGTACGAAGCGTCTCTGCCGATAAGGCGAGCGTCAGCGCGTCGCGATCGTCCGATGGCGACGCCAGTGTATTAAGCGTCACCAATAGGTTTTTCATCGGCGTATCTTTCCACCGCGCACCCGGGCATAGTATGCGTACATCCAACATAGGCGCGCTCTTTTCCTCCGTACGCATAGACACATCAATACGCGGGTGATCACTCACAGCAAACGGTGCGTCATACAGGCGCTGCACTTCGCCCAATCGGTCACCCTCCGCATGCATCACAAACTCAACACCCTTCCACGAAGCATGCGGTGCTTGGATAGCAGATGGCAGATGATGATGCAGCAATGACTGACAAGCAGGTAGTATATCTGCATAACGGAATGAACCATCCATCTGAGCGTTGAGGTAATCACTGCGTAAGGTGATAGATTTATGCTGCGCATCAGAAACGGACGCAAGGCATAACTGGCGCATCAGAATAGAATCCAATTCGGTGGCCACGAAGAGCGAATCAATCGTCACACTTCCTTGCGAGTGATCCGCATCCCATCCATTCAGTTCTGCCGACATACTAAATTTAGAACGGATACGCGATGTTTTCGTGTCCTCTTTACGCAATGGATAAGAATCAAATTGACGGCACTGCATATCCATTGTAATGATAGAACTATCTCGCAAATCCGCCATTCCATCAAGAGTCACATCTAAAAACTCATCCTCCACACGCAGATGCACATCGTATAAACGAGGCGCATAAGTTCCCTCTACAAATAAGTCTTGATAAGCATATCCATTATAGGTTAAGTGCTGCACCGCAAGCTGCAGTTCTCCTCGCCATTCGCGCTTTCTCTCCGCATCCTGATTGTCTGATAGCATGGGCAGCAGCGCTCCTTCTCCCGTCGTGCTGAGCGCCAAAGAAGCCGAACCAAGCAATGGATTGGCGGTCAACTTACCTAATTTAACTTGCTGTGCATCTATCCGTACATCATATCTCAAATGCTCAAACAGACTATCGCTCTGCATCGAAGCATTCGTAGTAAGCGTACCCACTCCCGTACTGAAAGCACCATTTAAACGCAAATCATGAATATATCCCTCCGCTATTCCCGCATAGCGCACCTCGTCCAATCGCAGCAACTCCTTAGGCAATGCCATAGGTTGCCCTTTTATCTGAGAAAGCATATCCTGCAAGCGAATCATTGGAATATACAACTCATTGAGCGAAGCCTTTAAATAAGGATTAGTACGCAACTCTTGCATACGAATATCGCCGTCTATAATGCGCCATCCATCGTATCTCATCACCAAATCATCCCAACAGATCATATCTGCCGTACCATGGATATCACCCGCTATAGTCAGCGCTTCTTTCAACCCTTTGCATTGCGGAACCAAAAGCGAAAAATCAGCAGGCACAACCTCTATTTGCTTTAATGGCAACATAAACGAACCATCTCGCAGGCAGTACTGAGCGCCACCCAAATCCACACGCGAGTGCGGCGTCTGCGCGTATAGCGTAGGCATACTGAGCATACTATCAGCAAGGCACACATGCGCTTGGAAATCCACCAACTCGATAGCCGAACCGCTGTTCTCTACGGCGGACATGCACATCGCTAATTGATTGATACGCGCATCTATCGAATCCGGCGAGAAACAACGGATATCAATGTCTGCTTTACTCAACGCCATTTCATAAGACTGATACATCAGACGCAAGTCACGCAATTGTATATCGCGTATAGAGATTGTTTTACCCAGCGGCTCGCCACCACCTGTGGTATCCGTTTGCAGCGCGTTCACAACAAACTGATAGTTCCACACACTTGTAGAATCTATTTGATACACCTTTGCTCGTCCGCCTATCGCTTTAGCGTGTGAGAAGTGAATTTCATTCCCTCGCAAAGCTAATGGTTTGAAGTGCGCATATATCTCTTGGAGATAGAGTAGTGTATCTTGCTGCTGGTCTTCTATATAGATATCGTGCAGTGTAAGTCGGGCAGGGAATTGGTATGCCACCGAACCAATGCGTGCGTTGGCGCCCATCGTGCGGGAGAACTCCTCCGCCACCCGTTGTGCGAGCGCAGTACCTATTTTATCGCTTGTTACTATCACTAATAGGATACCTATTACCAGTATCAAACCAGTAACCAAAGCGCCTGATATGTATAGTATTCGTTTCATTTATTTAACTCAACCTTTCCGTATGCGCACACTTACGCATATTAAATCGAGTGCAAAATTACTACAAAATAATCAATTATGCAAATAATCGGGGCAATTTCTTCAAAAAAAAACGATTTCTTTGCATATGTAAAAAAAAAGTAGTACCTTTGCACCGCAAAGGTTTTATACACTACTATGATTGAAATCAAACCATACATAGAGCACGCTATACTTGTAGGACTCATCACACCTGACCAACCGGAGGACCGCACACGCGAATACCTGGATGAATTGGCGTTCCTCGCCGATACACACGGAATCGTGCCTATCAAGCGATTTACACAACGACTGCCACAGCCGCACACCGCTACTTATGTAGGAGAAGGAAAACTCGAGGAAATAAGGCAGTATATTATTGATAAAGAGCTGCAGAACGAAGCAGACGAATCTATCGCGAAAGTGGATGTGGTTGTCTTTGATGACGAACTATCGCCACGACAGATACGCAACTTAGAGAAAGCCATCAATAGACGCGAGAAACACCCTGCTAATGTGCGTGTTATTGACCGTACAATACTCATTCTGGAAATCTTCCTACAGCGCGCACAGACTTCCTACGCTAAGACGCAAGTCGAGATGGCGCATCTGCAGTATATGCTCCCACGACTCACACGCATGTGGTCACACTTGGATAGACAGCGAGGCGGTGGAGGTACTAACAGAGGTATGGGTGAGACGCAGATAGAAGCCGATAAGCGCGTCATAGGGCAACGAATAGCATTGCTCAGAGAAGAACTCAAGCGCATTGATAAACAGATGGCTACCCAACGCCAGAATAGAGGAAAGATGGTACGAGTAGCACTCGTCGGATATACCAATGTGGGCAAATCCACCATGATGAACCTACTATCCAAATCCGAAGTGTTCGCAGAGAATAAACTATTCGCTACACTCGATACCACGGTGCGCAAAGTGACCATCGAAAACCTGCCATTCTTGTTGTCCGACACGGTAGGTTTCATACGCAAACTGCCGCACCACCTTGTGGAGTCTTTCAAATCCACGCTGGATGAAGTGCGTGAAGCGGATTTGCTCTTGCATGTGGTGGATATATCGCATCCTAATTTCGAAGAGCAGTACGAAGTGGTGGAACAAACCATCAATGATATTGTGAGCAATCCTTTACCACGCATCGTGGTATTCAATAAGATTGATAACTTCACCTATACGCCCAAGGAGGAAGATGACCTCACACCTGTCTTGCGCGAAAACCTCTCCCTCGAGGACTTACAGCGCACTTGGATGGCGAGATTAGGAGAAGATGCTATCTTTATCTCCGCACGCAGTAAGCAAAATATAGATAAATTGCGCACTATGCTTTATGAACGCGTCAAAGCGATTCATGTGAAGAGATACCCATATAATGACTTTTTATTCCAAAACTACGACTTATGAGACAAGTGAAAGAGCAGGGTTATACGTTTGAAGAGTGGATAACCCCTGAACAGATTGACCGAGATGTGCAGGCTGTAGCGGATCGTATCAATAGCGATTACGCAGGAAAAAATCTGCTGATTATTGTCGTGCTCAATGGCGCATTCATCTTCGCTGCAGACCTTATGAAAAAACTCAATGTGCATTGCGAGGTGACTTTCATACGAGTTAGTTCATACCATGGTATGGCATCAACGGGAGAATTGAAATTCATTGTGCCTTTACAGCAAGAGGTGAAGGGAAGGGAAGTACTTGTCGTTGAAGATGTGGTAGATAGTGGCTTGACTATTCATCAGTTAAAAGCACACCTCCGTGCGAAACAAGTACAGTCAGTCAAAGTGGCTACTATGCTCTTCAAACCTAATAAATTGGAGTATAACGACGCCAAACCTGACTATGTGGGACATGAGATAACGAATGAGTTTGTCATCGGTTACGGACTGGATTTCGATGGCTTTGCCCGAAACCTCGACGCTATATACAAAATCAAATCATAAATCTAACATCTAACATCTATATTACTATGACAGAAGAATTAAAACAAGTAATGGCAACGGCTGAGGTATGGACCAAAGAGCCGTTCGACGCAGAGACACGCGCACAAGTGAAAGCGATGATGAATGCGGAAGATAAAACGGACTTGATTGACTCTTTCTACCGCACATTGGAATTTGGTACGGGCGGTCTGCGTGGCATCATGGGACCAGGTACTAATCGAATGAATAAATATATCGTGGCACAGGCTACACAAGGTTATGCCAATTATATGCTCAAAGTGCAAGCACAGAATGGCTTTGAGAATGTGCAGAATGGACAAGTGGCAGTGGTGGTAGGACACGACTGCCGTAATAACGGACGACTCTTCGCAGAAACAGTAGCAAATATCTTCTCTGCGAATGGTATCAAGGTCTATCTCTTCGAGAGCCTTAGACCTACACCAGAGTGCTCCTTTGCCATCCGTCACCTCAAGTGCCAAGGTGGTGTGAATGTCACCGCCAGCCATAACCCCAAAGAGTACAACGGATATAAAGCATACTGGGAAGATGGCTCACAAGTGCTCCAGCCACACGACCAAGGCATTATCGACGAAGTCAATAAGGTGCGCATGGAGGATGTGAAATGGGAAGCCAACCCAGACCTCATTGAGATTATCGGTGGTGAGATGGATTATGACTACATGCAAGCCGTTAAGTCTGTCATGATTGACCAAGACACTATCCTTCGCCAAAAAGACCTCAATATCGTCTATACGCCTATGCACGGAGCCGGCAGACAAGTAGTGCCAATGTGCCTACGCTCATGGGGATTTGAGAATATACATGTTGTGCCAGAGCAGATGGTTATTGACGGCAATTTCTCTACAGTGGAAAGCCCGAACCCAGAGAACGCTGAGGCGATGACAATGGGTATGAAGTTGGGTACCAAGTTAGGAGCTGACCTCGTCATCGCTTCTGACCCTGACGCAGACCGTATCGCTATCGTGTGCCGCAATGACAAGGGAGAGTGGGTGATTATCAATGGTAATCAAACATGTATGATGTATTGCTATTACATCATCAATAATATGAAGAAACTCGGCAAGATGCGCGATGATATGTACCTCGTGAAGACTATCGTTACTTCTGAACTCATCCGCAAGATTGCTGATAAACAGGGTGTGACACTCACAGACGAATATACGGGCTTTAAGTGGATTGCTAATCGTATCCGCGAATGGGAAGGCACACGCAAGTATATCGGAGGTGGTGAAGAGAGCTTTGGCTTCTTGCCATACGACGCAGTGCGTGATAAATGTTCGCCATCTGCTATCTGTCTCATTTGCGAGATAGCTGCCTATGCCAAGGATAACGGAATGACGCTCTATGATTACTTACTCCAGATATACGCTGAGTATGGATTCCAACGCGAGACTACTATCAATGTAGTACGCCCGGGTAAGACAGGCGCAGAGGAGATACAAGCTATGATGCTCAATTATCGTACTAATCCACCACAAGAGATAGCAGGAGAGAAAGTGGTGAAAGTCAAAGATTTCAAGACGCTCATCCAGCGCGAACTTATCAATGGCGAGTGGGTGGAGACACCTATTGAAATGGCGCTTGGCGCTACTTCGAATGTGCTGCAGTACTTCACGGAGAATGGACTCAAAGCGTCTGTACGCCCATCGGGTACAGAACCAAAGATTAAGTTCTATTTCGAGATTCCTGTGGCAACTGAGAAGGGCAAACCATTCACTGGTGCGGACTACGAACGCTGCACTGCAGAAGCCGAAGCTAAAGTGCCAGCCATCAAAGCCAGCCTCGGATTGTAAGAGTTGTATCTTTGCAGCGTGTTTTGTGTCTAAACACAAAATAAGGACAGAACAATTAGAGCAACTATGGCAAAGAAAAACGATATAGTAAAAGCAGAGACAGCAGCCATTCAATCAGTAGAGCAGATAGAGAGCCTTATTCTTACAATCCGTGGCAAGCAGGTAATCCTTGACCGCGACTTGGCGCGGTTGTACGGGGTGGAGACAAAAGTTCTCAATCAAGCAGTAAAGCGTAATATTGAGCGTTTCCCAGAAGACTTCCTTTTCCGGTTAACAAAAGAGGAGTATGGAATCTTGAAGTCGCAAATCGCGATAGCAAATGCGGAATATTTAAGGTCACAAAATGTGACCATAGAAAATGAGGAGGACTTTTTAAGGTCACAAAATGTGACCATAGACATGCGTGGTCGCCACCTAAAGTACCTTCCTTACGCCTTTACCGAAAACGGAATAGCTATGCTTAGTGGCGTCCTTCGTTCGCCGGTAGCTATTGCTACTAACATCCACATTATGCGCGCGTTCAATGCCATGCGTCATTTTATAGGTTCGCAGGCGCAGGTATTCCAACGTTTGGAGGTAATGGAACGTAACCAGTTGGCACTCAATACAAGCCAAGCAGAGTTATCCGCACAAGTGGAAGAGAATAACAAAAAGTTTGAAGAGGTGTTCCGTCGCTTGGACGACCATTCCAAAAAGCCGGAAAAGGGTATTTTCTATGATGGACAGATTTTCGATGCTTATACTTTTATTAACGAGCGTATTCGCGAAGCCAAGAAACGCATTGTGCTTATTGACAACTATGTGGACGATAGCGTGCTGATCATGTTGGATAAACGGAACAAAAATGTGGAAGCGATAGTTTACACAAAGAGTATCTCGCGACAGTTGTCGCTTGATTTCGAGAAGCATAACGCGCAATACGCCCCCATCGAAGTAAAGCAGTTTGACCGCGCGCATGATCGCTTTTTGTGTATTGATGACACAGTATATCTTATTGGCGCAAGTCTCAAAGACCTCGGCAAGAAGTGGTTTGGCTTCGTTAAACTGGAGCAAGCTACAGATGAGTTATTAAGGAAGATGTAATTCCTTCGCGTGCACATCGCAGATCAAGCACCAAATAATATTTATACATAATATAGCGTAATAAACTTAAAATCAAATGCCATTTATGCCCAACCCGCATAAATGGCATTTTTATTTGCACAAACTCTTGCTTAATTCAAAATAATTCACAACCTTTGCCGCCGAATTATAAAAAATGACAAAAGAAGGAATTATTCCAACAAGTCTATAAGGGTTTGTTTTAGTTTGATGCTGCAAAAGTAGTAAAAATATTGCACATCTGCAAGAATTTCAGCAATTTATTGCAAAAATAATCGTTTAAGCGATTAATAGGGAAGACTACAAAGCTTCATGAGCCATATTTCTAATCATCGTTTTTTGTACTTTTATGGAGAGCCAACATAGAAATTAAAGCACCTATAAGAGAGACTATGCCATTATGTATCCAATCTATTTCCTCAAAAGAGATTGGACCTATATAAGACCCTGCCCCGTTATGTCCTACTAAATCCGCTACCATAAGACCAATTAAACAAAAAATAAAAAATAACACAAATGTTACCACATCATTCCTATAATTCTTATTCATTTTTATTTTAGACTTATAAATAATCCTCGAATAGTTTTACTATTATAGTACCCGCATCACTCCACTTCTTTATCTTTTAGGGACTTTTCATCAGTTGTGCTACTAAAACCCATGGCTAAGATAATCCCAAAACTCAAGGAGGTTGCTAATATTTCTAACCAAGGGATATTTGTTGCGCAATATTGCATAAATGTTCTTTGGAACATGTATGTTATTTGCGCAGCATATTCATTATATTCGCGTACTACAAATATGAATAAAAACCCAAAGAACAATGTGGTGAAGAACAAAATAGCCGTAGCAAAATTCTTGAACTTTATTCGAGGAATGGCAGAGATTTTCTTTCCTTTTTTTCTTTCTACTTTTTCCATTTCATTAAAACATATCCCGAATATAACACCTACTGCAATTGCCATTATTGTGTACCGCATCCATGGTATTTCACATAATTTATCAGGTCCAACAAAGACAACACTTCTTGTCATCCCGCCATAAATACAACGAATAAACCCAAAGATAAAAGACAGCGTAGTGCCAAGAGAAAATCCTGTTAAATACTTTGCCATATAATTATTTTCTCAAAAAGACGCCGTAAGATGTGTTATTACCCTTAGGCATATTAAAGTTATGCACGGGAATATAAGGACGCACACATCGAATACTTTTTTGTAAATCACTGCTTCAGCATGAATTTCTTTAAAATACTTTATAAAAAGTATCAAACAAACAACATTTAATATTGGTATAGAAAGTATCATTAAGAAATAGCCTATAGCGAACACACGATTTATGTAGAGTTGTGTATCAAAACTAAGCCCAATAGCATTAAAAAATGTATCCAAGTGATTATTCGCCAAAGTTACTCTGTGGTAAGCAGAAAAGTTCTTGATATCCAGAATTTCGATCTCTTGAAGTTTGCATCTATATTCAGACAAAGATGAAGGGGATGCTAATAGCCATCGTCTTGAATCATCTTTCAAAGACACTTCCATTAATAAAGAATCTTTTTTCCATGCATATTGTGTTACGGAATGTATACACAACGAATCCAATTCAGGAGAGTATTCTACCAATGTGCTTATTGGCATACATATATCAACATATTCTGGCATATCGAAAATCATGTCCATTGTATAACACAGTCTGTTCACTCCTCTAATATAAGATGGATATGCATTAAACGGAAGAATAGGATATTCATTGAATGCTGGATAAATACCGTGCATGAAATTATAAATGTCGCAAGTTAACACAATCATGACAAACATGCACATCACCGAACTGCATAAACGATATTTTTTCATATTTACTCTATTTAACTAATAACAAAAAAGATGGAATATAATCATATGGTATTCCCCCTAATTCCAAATTAGGACCTTTCCCGTCCGTCAAATTGATGCCTTTTTGTGCAGCAGTTTCTTCGTCCCTATAATTGGGGTCCCAGAATCCATCGTGTAAAGCAAAACCAATAACAACCATTTTCCCATTAACATGATAAGTACAAAAGGTTCTCCCTATGTGAAACATGTGGGACTTCATTTCGACCTTAATTATGCCATGTGTGGATCCTTTTGCTATATTATGCAATATAGAACGATATTCTGGTGTAGAAAAGAATAATGCAGTTGTAGTAGGCCCATTTTGAATAGGGGTACCACCTCCGAAATAGTAATGTATAACCGCATCAATATTATTATCAACTGTCTTACTAACATCAACCATTTGATTTCCATACATTAAGGCTTTTGAACCTACTATATGTGTTTCTCCATTAGTGTATGTACTAGTCTGAACCGCCCCAAGCCAATATGTCGGTTGTCCTACTGTATATCGTGGGCGGTCACCATAATTATCCATTATTTCCCATCCTACTATTTTCGAGTGTCCTTCGAGCCCCGCATATGTTCCATCCCATTTACTATCTACTCGATATACATGCCAATCGTCATTGTCATCTCCCCAACCTAAAACATTGCCAAAATCATCTATTGCCACCCAGTTGCAAATATTAACAAATTCACTAAACATAGACCATAACCATAAGCCCCATTCCGGGTTATTCAGGCCCCCTCCGAAACCATATCTATCTCCATCTACAAAAACAGTACTATTATCGAACGCAAATTGATCCATTCCGGAACCAGAACTAAATCCATCATCGGGTGAGGTTCCAAACAACCCCATGTAATCTATATTATTTATGAAATTATTATTTGCGTAAGAATATGGAGACTGCCATGGGGTTGACTCTGCCAAAGGATCCATACTGGTAAAGCGCCCAATAGGTGCATAGTACCCGCGAAAACCATAGTCATATACATTATACTCCATACTAGGATCTTCTATCAGTTCCTTACTATTGTACAAGTAGGGCTGCTCTCCTCGATTTTCACTTAAAGGCGTTGGAACTCCACTTGCATAATACAATGTTGATTGTACCACCTCATCTGTTTCTGATTGTACCACTGCGCATACATTGCCGAGGTGGTCTTTTAGGAGATGGTGGTATATGCCATTTTTACAAAATCCAATTGCGTTATGAATTACCTGAGATGTGGTTATTTCCTCCCCTCGTTTGGTATAATGCATATCTATATTTCCGAGATGCTCAGTTGTGTAGCAGTCATAATCCATTGAGTCAGTATCATATATATACTCAGCAATTTCTTGATATGGTGTACCTTGCGTCTCTGGAACAGAATAAGTTACTGATTTGTACTTCCGTCCTGATGCATCGTAAAAATTAACGATTTTGTTCCCGTTGTAAAACTTGATTGTATCAGGAAGATTGAAAATATTATACACGATACTATCTATATTACGATCTGCATCTTTAATTAAATTTCCGTTGGAATCATAGAACATTTCGACATCATCCGTTTTGATGTCATGGTATTCTATGCAGTTAAAATTATCTGCATCTCTTCCATTATCGGTTATCGCCTGCAATTGATTGCCACTATCACCATATGAATAATCTAAATTATCTACATAATGCTCTTTATATTTTCTTGAAAGAGACATAATATTACCCGCCACATCGTATGTGTATGACTCTTTTAGATAATCTTTGACGGATTGTGTCTCGCAATGGTTCCGGTTCATTTCTAAAAGACGATTCTGCTCATCGTACACGTATGCAAAATCGTATAACTCACCATCCATTGTGATTGCTACTGACGAAATATTGCCATTGTAACACGCTGTTGCATATTCAGGAATATTGTCCGCATGATATAATTTTTCGGAAAAATGTTTATTGAGAATTTCCGTCAGTGTATTGCGCATGTCATATGAATATCGTATAGTATCTTTGCCGTGCAATATATTCTGCGACAATCGTCCTAAATTATCATACGACATTTTTGATAAGGTCATTTCCGTATCATCATTTAGTTGGTATTTTATCTCCAAGGCACGCCCTGCATGGTCATATTTGTAATGATAGTGTTCTTGGATGAATGTTTCTTCATCATAGCCTTGAACGGATTGTTGTTGTGATACCGATCCATCAAAGAGATACTCTATATTGGTGATTATTTTATATTCATCAGAACTTCGCGTAGAGCGGCTTTGGATTATACATCCATTAGCATCATAGTAATAGGAAGTTGCCGTATAGCCATCTTCAGAAAGATTATAGACACGCACTCCTGTCAATAATCCCATAGCGCTTTCATGTTTAGAACCATAGCCTGATTCTTGCTTATATTTCAAAGACTGACGGAGAGAGGTCGGCAAGATATCTATATAATCATAATCATCATAGTAATTGATTGTTAATAGGCGGATGTTGTTGTTTTTTAATAGTTTGGAGGCATATCCGGTTCCTGCGATAGGAAAAGAATTATTATTCCCAAAGTGTTCAACCTGCCACTTATC
>JAZNQB010000073.1:0-6861 GCA_045589995.1 Paludibacteraceae bacterium | reverse complement strand
ATATGGCAATGCAATATGCTATTCCTAATCGCAATGAGGTAAAGCGTGTGACCTATGATGAGTTTTTCCAGAAGCATCTATATACAAGTTATATAGTGGGTGAAGGAAATATGTACAATCGTTGGATACCTGATTATGCGGGTTCTGAGGAACAAGTAAAGAAAGAGCAAGAGCGAATAGCTAATGAGTTGCTTAATTTTGAGCAAGACCTCTGGGAATATTAATACATAACATAGGGGCAGGCATAACCTGCCCCTTTTGTGCTTTTAGTATTCAATTATGCGTAAGCAACGATTCCAAAATTCATATTTAACATCTGCTGTCAGTGTATCGTTGGTTTTGTGCCTGATAGGTATAGAGTGTGTTCTTCTGCTTTCTGCGGGAGAACTTGTAACGCGTATGCGCGAAAACATCTCTATAACTGCTGTGCTGGCAGTTGATACGGATAGTGTGAAGTGCTCTCAGTTAGAAACAATACTCACATCAAGTGGGAAATATAGTGGCTACACATATATATCTTGTGAAAAAGCTTTAGAGGAACATATACTAGCTTTGGGTGAAAATCCTGTTAATTTCTTAGGATATAATCCTTTGTCGGCAAGTTATGAAATTCATCCAAAAGAACAATATAGCAGTCCTGATAGTTTGGAGATTCTTGCGAAAGATTTAAAATCCTTATCTTATGTGACTGATGTAATATATCCCCGTGATGTGGCAGATGTGATGAGTAGTAATATAAGTGAGTTGTCATTGATACTCATAGTTATAGCATTGGTGTTATTGTTAGTGTCAATGGTATTGATAATTAATACTATCCGATTGCAAATATATTCTAAACGCTTCTTGATAAACACGATGGCATTGGTTGGAGCAACATCTTGGGTAACGCGTAAACCATTTGTGTGGCGTAATATGCTGATGGGATTAGGTTCGTCTGTGGTTTCATTGGCTATTTTAGGTGCGGTGGTTTATTATGTGGAATTCCGTTTAGGAATAATGCTATTTACGTTGACATGGTACAATGTTACTTTTATATCCATGGTGGTAATAATTGCCGGTTTATTGATTACTCTATTGGCGTCACTCATTGCTACAGGGCGTTACATTCACATGGACAATAATTCTTTATATGAAATTTAAAGGACAATGAAACAAACTTTACCTAAATTGAATCTAATGCTGATAGCTATTTCATTAGTTATCATCGTATGTGGCTTCTTCTTAATGGCTGGCGAACCATCCGGAGAAGTGTATAATGCTGATATATTCTCGTTTCGTCGTATCACATTAGGTCCGATGATTTCTTTGCTCGGATTCGTATTTATGTTGTTTGCAATTTTATACAGACATAAGAAATGAATTGGTTAGAGGCTCTAATATTAGGGATCGTACAAGGGTTAACAGAGTTTCTTCCTGTATCTTCCTCTGGACATATAGAAATAGGTCAAGTATTATTAGGAACGGCAAGTGAAGATAACCTTGCTTTTGCTGTTATTGTACATACTGCTACCGTGGTATCCACAATGGTTGTGTTATGGAATGAGGTGTCAAAAATATTTCGTGGTACATTTACATCGTTGCAATGGAATGCAGAGAAAGATTATGCAGCAAAAATACTTGTATCAATGATACCTGTGTTTATAGTGGGTGTATTCTTCAAGGAACAGGTGGAAAATTTGTTTGGTAATGGTTTGATGCTAGTAGGTGTTTGTTTGATGATAACGGCGCTATTGTTAGCATTGAGTGAATGGTTGCAATCCAAGCGACAAGGTAATGGGCATGAAATAACTTATCGTGATGCCATAGTTATCGGTATAGCACAAGCATGTGCGGTGCTTCCAGGATTGAGTCGTTCAGGTACTACGATAGCTACAGGTCTTCTATGTGGAGTGAAAAAAGAAAATGTGGCGCAATTCTCATTTTTGATGGTTTTGATACCTATCTTAGGAGAGGCTTTTTTGGACTTATTGAAATTATTGCAAGGTGAGATAACCTTAGGAGTGGGTTTAGTGCCGGGAGTGGTAGGCTTTATTTCTGCATTTATAACAGGTTGTTTCGCATGTCGTTTTATGATAGAGATTGTTCGTCGTCAGCGATTGGTGTGGTTTGCACTTTATTGTGCCGTAGTAGGTATAGGAACTATTATATACTCTATTTATTAAAATGTGGGATTTTGTAGAAGGGGAAGTATTGGCATTTGACAAACCACTTCATTGGACTTCTTTTGATTTGGTAGCAAAGGTGCGATATGCTTTGTGTAGAAAACTTGAGTGCAAGAAACTAAAAGTAGGGCATTCTGGTACATTGGATCCATTGGCAACAGGTGTGGTTATCGTGTGTACAGGAAAGAAGACAAAGTTAATAGAGTCACTCCAGTATGATGTGAAAGAGTACGAAGCTACACTGCAGTTAGGTGCGACAACAGCATCGTATGACATGGAGCAGCCAATCAATGCGACATTCCCGACGGAGCATATAGATGCAGCATTAATACATGCAACTATACCTTCGTTTGTGGGAGAACAATGGCAAATACCACCCGTTTATTCAGCGGTATGGGTAAATGGGAAGCGAGCATATGAGTTCGCTCGACAAGGACAGGAAGTGGAATTGAAACCTAAGTTGTTAGTAATTGATACCATTGAAGTCTTAAACTTTGATATTCAAACAATGCAATTGACCATCAGAGTAGTATGCTCTAAAGGAACCTATATACGAGCTCTTGCTCGTGATATAGGTGATCGTTTGAACTCAGGTGCCTATTTGACGGCTCTTCGTCGCACACGAGTGGGAAATATTAAAGTACAAGACTGCTATTCTATAGATGAATTTTTATCGCAATTGAAGGAATACGAATATGTATAAAACAAATGATATGAAACTCAGCCAGTTTCGATTTAAACTGCCTGATGAGTTAATAGCGCAATACCCAGCTCCTTATCGAGACGACGCGCGTTTATTGGTTTTACATCGTAAGACCGGAGCCATTGAACATAAAATGGTGACTGATATGGTGCAATATTTTGAAGAAGGCGACCTTTTTGTGTTTAATAATACCAAAGTTTTTCCTGCACGCTTGTATGGCCATAAGGAAAAAACCAATGCATTGATAGAAGTTTTTTTATTGCGTGAGCTTAATCATCAATCTCGTTACTGGGATGTGTTGGTTGACCCGGCTCGCAAGATTCGTATAGGTAACAAGTTGACTTTTGATGACGACCCTTCTATTGTGGCAGAAGTGATAGACAATACTACGAGTCGTGGTCGTACCTTCCGTTTCTTGACCGATTATGACAATGAAGAGTTTGTAAACCGTCTTTATGCGTTAGGCAATGCGCCGCTTCCGCGTTATATTCGTCGTCCTATGGATGCAGAGACTGAAGCTGAGTATGTACAAGTATTCCATGATCAGCCTGTACGCGAGATGGATATTGAACGTTATCAGACTATTATGGCGGATGATACTAAAGTTGGGGCAGTAGCTGCACCGGCTGCAGGGTTACATTTCTCTAAACATCTGCTAAAACGTATGGAAATACACGGAATAGAGACCGCTTGTCTGACTAGTCATGTATCCTTAGGTGTCTTTAAAGATATAGATGTAGAAGATTTAACCAAGAATAAAATGGAATCCGAGCAGATTATTCTGCCGGAGGAAATGACTAATGCAGTAAACAAGGCACATGAGCAGATGCATCGTGTCTGTGCAGTGGGAACTGAAGTAATGCGTGCAATGGAACATGTTGCCGGTACGAACGGACAGTTGAAGCCTTATGATGGATGGACAAATAAGTTCATTTATCCTCCTTATCGTTTTACGGTAGCTAATAGTTTCTTTGTTAATTTCTATATGCCGCAATCTAGTCAGTTAATGATGGTTGCTGCTTTTGCTGGTTATGAAGAGACGATGCATGCATACGAAGAGGCCGTGAAGGAAGGTTATCGTTTTGGCGATTATGGTGATGCAATGCTCATCGTAGACTAATCATATTTTGTATGAATGTTCGTATTGATTCATCTTGGCAGCGCGTATTGCAGGCAGAGTTTGACAAACCTTATTTCGAACTCTTGACACAATATGTGCGTGAGCAATATAAGACCCGTCGGTGTTTTCCTCCGGCAGGTCTTATTTTTAATGCTTTTGACTCGTGCCCATTTGATAAGGTGCGTGTGGTGATAATAGGTCAGGATCCTTACCATGAGGAAGGTCAAGCGATGGGCTTGTGTTTTTCGGTTCCAGAGGGAGTAACTATCCCACCATCATTGGTAAATATCTACAAGGAGATACATCGTGATTTAGGTTTGGCTATACCACAGAGTGGTAATCTGCAGCATTGGGCAAAACAAGGGGTATTGCTATTGAATGCCACTTTGACAGTGGAGGCTCATTGTGCAGGCAGTCATCAAGGCAAGGGATGGGAAGAGCTAACAGATGCGGCGATTCATGCCCTTAATCAAGAACGAGAGCATATTGTGTTCATGTTATGGGGAGCATATGCGCAGCGTAAGGGTAAGTTTATCGATAAACGTAAGCATCTGGTATTACAGACATCTCACCCCTCGCCGCTATCGGTGTATAGAGGATTTGATGGCTGCGGGCATTTCAGTACCGCGAATAAATATTTGATTCAACATGGTCAAGAACCAATAAAGTGGTAAGTATGAAAACATTACTATTAGTTGATGCGTATGCAATGATTTATCGTGCTTATTATGCGTTTATTCGTGCTCCTCGCATGAATAGTAAAGGCGATAATACTTCGGCTGTCTTTGGATTCGTAATTGCATTGGATGATTTGCTTCGCAAACTTAATCCGATGTATGTAGGCGTGGCTTTTGACCCACATGGTGCCACGTTCCGCCATGAGGCTTATGAGCAGTATAAAGCACAGCGTGAAGAGACACCGGAAGATATACGCCGTGCTGTGCCAATTATCAAACGCCTACTTGAGGTGATGAATATACCTGTATTAGAGGTGCCTGGATTTGAGGCGGATGATGTGATAGGCACATTGGCTAAACAAGCAGAGAATGCAGGATTTGAGGTGTATATGGCTACGCCAGACAAGGACTACGGACAGTTGGTGTCTGAGCATATATTTATGTATCGCATGCGCCATACAGGTGGTTTTGAGGTGTTGGGACCTAAGGAGGTGTGCGATAAATACGGGCTACAACATCAATCGCAAGTGATAGACTTGTTGGGTTTGATGGGAGATGCGAGTGATAATATACCTGGCTGCAAGGGAGTAGGAGAAAAGACAGCCGTATCACTATTGCAGCAGTTTGGATCTATTGACGGTATATTGGCGCAGATTGACCAAATCAAAGGAGCATTAAAACAGAAAATAGAAACGCAGGTAGAGAATATTCGTTTCTCGCGCTTCTTGGCTACGATACGAACGGATGTGCCTATTGCATTAGATGAACAACTCTTGCTTCGCAAGGAACCGGATATGGATGGTTTGGTTGCATTGTACACTGAACTCGAATTTACATCATTGCTAAAGAAATTAGTACCATCTGCGCAACCAGAACCCAAGAAACAAGCCAAGAAGCAAAAAGTAGAAACGGGAGTGTTGGATCTCTTTGCAGGGTTCGAATCGGACGAAACGCAGGCAGAGACGCATATCCCTCAGCGTTCACCTCAAGAAGAGATAGAAGCACGCTTATGTCAATATCTACTTAATCCGGAGGTGGCATATAATCCAATGAAAGAACCTGATTGGACGGCGTTGAAATCAGATGTGGCTTTATGGACATTGTATAATGAAGTAGAACTGCCGTTGGTTCCCATATTAAAGGAGATGGAGAATGCGGGTGTGCGGGTTGATGTGGAAAAACTGCGTCAAGGAGAGATGCAGCTTACGGCAGAGTTAAATGAATTAGAGCAGCGTATTTATTCATCCGTAGGGACACAATTCAATATCAATAGTCCGCGCCAAGTGGGTGAACTGCTTTTTGATCAACTGAAATTAGATAGCAAGGCGAAGAAGTCCAAAACAGGTCAATATGCCACTTCAGAAGAAGTATTGGTGGGATTGAAAGATAGACACGAAGTGGTGGGATTGATCTTAAATTATAGAGAATTAAAGAAATTAATTTCTACCTATATTTCCACTTTACCAAGTTATATTAGTGAGAAAGATGGTAAGATACATACTACTTATAATCAAACTGTTACGGCAACGGGACGTTTGTCAAGTAGTAACCCTAATTTGCAGAATTTGCCGATTAGGTCAGAGCGAGGAAGGATGATACGAGAGGCTGTTATAGCGGATGAAGGTTGTATGTTCTTGAGCGCCGATTATAGCCAAATAGAACTTCGTCTTATGGCACATTTGAGTCAAGATGAGCATATGTTAGAGGCATTCCGTGCTAATCAGGATATTCATGCCGCTACGGCAGCACGCATCTTTAAAAAGCCCATTGAGCAGATAACAAAAGATGAACGACGCAAGGCAAAAACGGCTAATTTTGGAATTATATACGGGATCTCTGCTTTTGGTTTGGCACAGCAATTAGATTGTTCTCGTACAGAAGCCAAGCAGTTGATAGATGGATATTTTGCAGCTTTCCCAAGAGTGGTGTGTTATATAGAGCAGCAGAAGGAAGTAGCGCGTCAAAAAGGATACGCAGAAACGCTCTTTGGCCGCAAACGTTATTTGCCAGATATACTATCTCGTAATGCTACTGTACGCTCGTTTGCAGAGCGCAATGCGGTGAATGCACCTATCCAAGGAACGGCTGCGGACATAATTAAGATGGCGATGGTTTCTATCTATCGTCGATTAAAAGATGAGGGTCTAAAAACGCAGATGATTATGCAGGTACATGATAAGTCGGAGGCCAAGCGGTTTA
>JAZNQB010000072.1:0-2976 GCA_045589995.1 Paludibacteraceae bacterium | reverse complement strand
CACAATAAATCCCACTCCTTCGCGTTCGACAAATAGGTGGAGCGCGAGGGTTATATGATACAAGAAAAGGCATTAGTCTATATCAATCGTGAAGGTTTCACAGATAAAACGTACAGCCTTTGGTGGAATCACTTTGGCGTTTGGTTGGACGCCTAACATACATAATTTGTCCTTATACGGATGTAACCATTTATATAATGTGCGACGCGACACACCCGCGCAATCCGCCAATTGGGTATGGGTCATTGCTTTGTATTTTGCCATAAATATTTACTATTTAATCATTTACCATTTTCTCATTTACAAGAAAAAAACATAGATAAACCTAAAAAACAATATTTTGTCTTAACATGTTCTCTTAATGCCCGATTGTATTGGGCGGAAAAGAAGAAAGAAGTATGGCGGAGGCAGTCGGAGAATAAAGAAGCCGACTGGCAGTCGGCACAACAGAAGAATCACTATGGCGGGGGACGAGGACGCGGAGAAATGTACAGATACAAAAAAAGAGACGGGGCACGATGCACGTGCTCCGCCTCTGAGAGAATAAGCAGAAATGCTATTTATTTAATTCTTGCGCCTTGGGCATTGTATATTTCGCCATCCGGACGGAGGATGTAGAGGGTGCCGTTGTGCAGGATCTTCTGCGCCTTTTCGGAATTGATGCGAACATCCTCTATTGCCGTGGCATCGCCGGAAGTGACGGTCAAGATATAGGAAGCAGAAGCTCCATTATATGCCTCATCTCCGGCAAAAGTTGCGGTGATGGTGGTTGTACCGGCAGCGACAAGCGTCATATCTCCATAGAGTGCAAATATAGTCGCTACAGCAGGATTGCTGCTGCTATAGGTTACATTCACACCTTGCGGATTGATTAATATCGGTAGTACAAACTCCGTAGCATCGACCGTCACAGAAGCTGTTGGCGCAGAGAATGCGAGCGAGACGGTGCCTTTGAGCACGGTCAGGGTGTAAGAAACCTCACCTGCTTCATGGAACAAATCGCCATTAGTATAGGCAGTAATAGTGGTTGTTCCGGCTGCTACAGGCGTTACTTCACCCGTCTCTGCGTTCACGATAGCCACCATCGGGTCTTCGGAGTAGTAGCTAACCGCCAGACCATTCGGATTATTGAGCACAGGAGCCACAAACGCTTCGTTGATGGTAGCACTTGCTTCTGACAACGCAAAAGCAAGTGCGGGTTTTACCTTTACGGGACTCGGCACAATCAGCAAGTTACGCACCTGCGAACCTTTACCGTCCTCGATAGCACCGTTTACAACTTCTCCTCCGGCAGGCGTTTGGATATAGCAGTCTGTGAGCGATATACCGCCTGTAAAACTGAATATTGCCGCAGAACCCGAGGCATTAACCTCTACGCGCGAGTTAATGATGTTCATGCAGTCATCTGCTATACCGCTACCCTTAAACGGCATGATTGCGTTAACAACGAGGTTTGCGCTGTCAAGTGTCAGTATCATTCCTTTTTGTGTGCCAAATGCCACTCCGTTGCCGTTGACCGTCATCTGTTTGCCACGAATAGTGGTGTTCTTTCTAAGGTCGAACAAGGTGCTGTATGATTCCGAACCCTGTGATATCGTGCAAGCCTGTGCTACATCTATGATGAGACCGTCAATGCCAGTGTTGCGCACCAGATTGGCCGAGTTGCTGATTGTATAGTTACCCTTTATCGCCAGCGTATTCATACCGTCGAACGCGAACTTGCCATCTCCGAGGATGTCGTCACGGTTGCGGCTGGTAACTCGCGTAGAGGCGACATACAAGTCATACTCCTCACCGCTGACGGTTATCTGACACTCATCCGATTTTCCGTTAGCAGTAGCGGTGATGGTAGCTTTTGCACCTATTGGTGCGTTTGCGGCTATCGTCACGATACCGTTTGTTACAGTGGCTACACTTGGGTTGGAACTTGTCCATGTTATTGCCGCTTCGGAGTTAGACGGCATCAGTTGTGCTACCAGTTCGAGCTCCTCATTGGGGTCGGCGGTAATCGCATTCTCACGCAAGATCAGGGAATCAACAGCATATTTGCCATCGGTGACGGTGATGGTAAAGGTCGTGTTGTTATTCAGCGGATGACCGTTTTGCAGCGGAGTATAGACATATACGCCCGGTGTAGCGTTTATGGCATTGATAGTCATCGTCTCGTAGAGTGAGAACGACACTATCGGGGCGGTTCCTTCGCCGCTCACTTCGGTAGTCAGACCGTACACCGAACCGGAGAACGGGCGGCGGCTGACTTCGATACCTGTTATCTTCTCTCCGGCAGCAATGGTGTGGTCGCAACCGTTGATATAGTCTAACAGCGGGAAATAGCCGTCCGGAGTAACATTGAACTGCACATATCGTGTCTTGTAACCGATAGCACTGTTATAAACCAAAATGCGAACATCCAGATAGTTCTTTTCTTGAAGTGTTTTCAGATAAACAGTTGTGTAGTTGCTTGATGAACTGATGGGTCTCGTACACTCAGCATCTTCGTAGAATGTGCCGTATTGAGAACCGGTATTGTGGAAATCTACCGTCCAGTTGCTGCCCGATACACCATACCAGTTGGTGGCATTAGATGGTACAGGCGAAGCGTCACAGCGGATAACATCACCCACTTTGCAATTCAGTTCGTTGTTAAAGTTCTGGAAATGGCCTACCGTTTTGCTCACAGACAATTCTACATCTGTCATGTAAACCGATGTGCCTATATATATTCTTGCTTCCGCTATCTGCTCACCGACCAATGTCGAGGGGGTCTCTTTGACACGGGTAAATACAGTGTTATTCGCATTAGATGAACCTCCCAACTCAAAGAATCCAACTTCGCTTTCCGGTGTCACGGCATTGTTCCAATCGCTTGCGGTAAGAGACGAGGCTTCTTTGGAGTAGTTGAAGATGATATACTCCTGCGTCGTCTTGGCATTGGACAAGTACACCTTGTCGTTGATGTTGGTCAGCGTTGGAACA
>JAZNQB010000071.1:0-2304 GCA_045589995.1 Paludibacteraceae bacterium | reverse complement strand
GTTGTCTTCCTAAGACCGCTTGGCCCCCGACTTCCTTGTGGCAGCTATGGATGACAGAGAAATAGATATTGACGACACCGTAAGCGTAACAAAAAAACCGTGGGTGTACATACGCAATTCCAAACACACCGACGCCCACCCAATGGACACCACACTGACCGTTCAATCTGCTTTGGCCGTATCCAGCAATATTGCATTAGCCAAACTAATCACCCGCAGTTATGAAGGCTCAGCGCGTAAGTTCGTCCGCAAGATAAACAACATGGGGCTATGCGACAGCATTTACTGCGAAATCCCAGGAGCAGAACAAGCACGTATAGACATACCAAAAGACACAGTTACTCTCAGCAAGATGTCCTATGGTTACTCCGTAGAGATGAGCCCTATGCAGATGGCTATGTTCTACAACGCTATTGCCAATAAAGGAAAGATGATGCGTCCAATGCTCGTTAGTGCTATCACACAGAATGGCGAGACAGTAGAGCGTTTTAAACCCAGCGTTGTCAAATCGTCCATCTGCAGCCGTAGTACCCTGCGAGATATACAGAGCGCACTGCACGATGTGGTATGGGATGACAAACTTGGCACAGCTGCCAAACGCAAATGGAGCAAGAAAGCTCAATCAGACCTTGTACATATAGCTGGTAAAACGGGAACCGCACAGATGTTCATCCCGGGTAAAGGCTATTCAAGCAGACATCACCGCATTACTTTCGTAGGTTATTTTCCAGAAGAAAACCCACAATACACTTGTATCTGCGTGATGGAAGATCCACAATACCCCTACGATGCCGGTATGGACTGTGGTAGCACAGTGAGAGTAATAGCAGAGAAAACAATGGCCTATACTGGCTGCTATGTGTATGAAGATGGCGAATGTAAATTAGAAAAACGATAAACCATGATACTAAGTGAATTACTAACCGCTATTGAGCCTATAGAAGTACTCGGGCGGACAGATATTAAGATCGAAGGTCTGCATTTTGACAGCCGTCAGATAGGCGCTGGCTTCCTTTTCGTAGCGCAAGTAGGCACTGCTGTGGATGGACACACTTTTATTGACAGTTGTGCAACAAAAGGTTGTGCGGCAGTTGTACTGAGCGATAAGGCATACATGCCTAAAGAACCAATTGACAAGGAACCAAGCACAACCTATATTCTCGTTGAGAATACCGACCGTGCCTTGGGTCTGCTCGCCAGCAAATGGTATGGCGAGCCATCTAAAGAGTTAACACTCGTAGGCGTAACGGGCACAAATGGCAAGACCACTATTGCTACGCTTCTTTATAAATTAGTTCGCGCATTAGGGCACAAAGCGGGTTTATTATCCACCGTGGTTAATTATATTAACGACGAGGCAGTTACTGCCCCCCACACCACTCCCGACGCTATTGCGCTCAATAGTCTTTTACGCCGCATGGTGGACGCAGGTTGCGAGTACGCATTCATGGAAGTGAGTAGCCACTCTATTGCCCAAGAGCGCATTGCGGGTTTGGACTTTGATGGTGCGCTCTTTACCAATCTCACACGCGACCACATTGATTATCACAAGACTTTTGACAACTACCGCGATACCAAGAAACGCCTCTTCGATAGTCTTAAAAAGAGTGCTTTTGCCATTACAAACAAAGACGATAAGAATGGATCGGTCATGACGCAGAACTGCCAAGCTACCGTATGCACCTACTCCACTCGTTCATTGGCGGATTACAAAGCACAGATACTCGAAGAAGGATTTGACGGCATGTTGCTTCATATCAATAATAGAGAGGTTTTCGTGCCGCTTGTAGGTCGCTTCAATGTCAGCAATCTGCTCTGTATCTACGGCGCTGCGCTCTCGTTGGGTTTTAGCGAGACAGATGTGCTATGCGTGCTATCTACTCTGCGCCCTGTGAATGGTCGTTTTGAGACTATACACAGCCCAAAAGGATGGACGGCTATCGTCGATTATGCACACACACCCGACGCAGTGGACAATGTTATTCAAACGATACGCGAGATCAAGAAAGAGGGTGCGCGCCTTATCACCGTGGTAGGTTGTGGTGGCAACCGCGACAAAGGCAAACGCCCTATGATGGCTCAGATAGCCAAACGCGGTAGCGAGCAACTCATTCTCACCAGTGACAACCCGCGCAATGAAGACCCCAAAGAGATACTCAAAGATATGACGGATGGACTAAACACAGATGAACTGCGTAGCACTTTAGTCATCGAAGACCGCGCAGCCGCCATCCAAACGGCTTGCACCTTGGCGCAAGCAAATGATGTGATTCTCATCGCAGGAAAAGGACACGAAGACTATCA
>JAZNQB010000070.1:0-4606 GCA_045589995.1 Paludibacteraceae bacterium | reverse complement strand
AGTTTACTACCCGCAAAGCGCTGCGACTGAATAGCGCGCGCTTTGAGCACTCGCTCACGCATCACAGCAGAAGACTCGCCTGGCGTCGTATCGCGCAACTGGTCATACGGCACAGCTTCTATCTCACATTGGATATCAATGCGATCCAAAAGCGGACCGCTTATCTTACCTAAATAGCGGTGTATCTGCGCAGGGGTACAGGTACACGGACGCGCAGGATTATTTTCTCCATAATGACCACATGGACATGGGTTCATCGCTGCCACGAGCATGAAAGAAGCAGGGTAGTCAACAGTCGTCTTCGTGCGCGCTACAGTAATATGTCTATCTTCGAGCGGCTGACGCAACACCTCTAATGTAGAGCGCTTATACTCAGGCAACTCGTCTAAGAAAAGCACACCATTATGTGCCAATGAAATTTCTCCGGGGTGAGGATTAGTACCACCTCCCACAAGAGCCACATCTGTTATCGTATGGTGCGGACTACGGAAAGGGCGCTGCACAATGAGCGAAGCATTCTCAGCATTGCGTTTATTCATCAACCCCGCCACAGAATGTATTTTGGTGGTCTCTAATGCTTCTTCTAATGTTAACGGAGGCAAGATGGACGGCAGTCGCTTAGCAATCATCGACTTTCCTGCACCGGGCACACCCACCATCAGCATGTTATGTCCTCCTGCCGCAGCCACCTCTATGGCGCGACGCACTTTATACTGACCTCGTACATCTGCAAAATCTGCGTCCGAAGTAAACGCCAACTGGTCAAAGAGTGCCTGCGTATCTACACGAGTAGGTTCCATAGCGAATTCTTCGTTTAGAAAACGCACCACATCCAATAATGTATGCGCACCATACACCTCCAGCCCATCTGCCACAGCCGCCTCTGGAGCATTGGCTGCTGGAAGAATAAGTCCTTTAAACCCAGCCTCTCGCGCACACAATGCGATAGGTAATGCACCGCGAATAGGTTGGAGCGAACCGTCCAATGATAACTCACCCATAATCATATAGTTACCCAAGTGCTTCGTCTTCACTTGCTCGCTACCAGCCAATACACCAATAGCCAATGGCAAATCAAAAGCACTACCCTCTTTCTTAATATCTGCGGGTGCCATATTAATGGTATAATCACGATGATGAAGTTCAAATCCATTCACCGTGAGTGCCGCCATAATACGATCGTGCGACTCTTTCACCGCATTATCAGGCAACCCTACCAAGGTAAAGTTAAATCCGGGTACAGAGTGTACCTCTATCGTAACCATTACTGCATTGATACCAACAGGCGTAGCGCTATAGATTTTGATTAGCATAAAGCTTCAATATTTTTATCGTTGAATAGGTTTTTACCTTCTGGCGTATAGGCATAGTCAATACGATCTTGGAAATAGTCTTCCACTTTGCCACGCACTATCTTCATTGTTGAGTTAACCAGATGGTTCTGTTCCGTCCATGCTTCTCCTACTACCGCAATAGCACTTGGCAACCATTGTTCCGGGAATACACCTCCGCGCACTCCGCCTGTCTTATATGCATCTATCTCACTCTGTATCTTACCCAACATCGCTTTTTTACCTTCGATAGTAGTAGGGTCTATGCCTTCTTGTTTTGCCCATTCGCGCAGATTATCCTTATTAGGAACAAGCAGTAACATGGTGTATGGGTCTTGGTTATTATGCAATATACATTGTTCCACATACTTACTACCATCTGTAAGCGAGTCCTCAAATCCTTCGGGACTATATTTCTCCCCATCCGCACTAATGAGCAGTGATTTGAATCGTCCCACCACCCATAAATAACCAGGATGCTTAGATGTCACATACCCCATATCTCCGGTATGTAACCATCCATCTATAATCGTTGCTGCAGTACTCTCAGGATTCTTCCAATAACCAGCCATCACATTCTCTCCCTTGATAACGATCTCACCGCGTTGTCCATCGGGCACTATATTTCCATCTGCATCGCATATCTTAAGTTCGAGAGGAGACACAATGCGACCACTGGAACCAAAAATAGCATGTCCCGTTGAGTTGGCACATATAATAGGTGTAGCCTCACTCAATCCATACCCTTGGAACATAGGCATTCCCACCGCACAGAAATAGCGTTGCAAAGCTATATCAAGCAATGCGCCACCTCCTACAAAGAATTTCATGCGGCCACCGAAATTCTGTCTTACGGCACTGAAGATGAGTTTATCAAATAGTTTGATGAGCGGATAGCGCCATGCGTTTTGCCATCCGCCTCTATTCCAATACTCACGGTTATAAGCAATCGCATTATTGAGTGCAAAGGTGTATAGTTTTTCTACTGTCTTTCCTTTGGCTTTGATTGCCGTCTCTATGTTCTTCTTGAAATTACGCGCCAGAGCAGGAACAGAAAGCATGATATGTGGTCTTACCTCTTTGATAGAAATAGGTATATTCTTCAGCGTAGCCAAAGCCGTCTTACCAACTGGCACAGTTGCTATACTACCTCCATACGACATCATCGTATAGAAACCAGCCACATGGGCAAAACAGTGATCCAATGGTAATATGATAAGCATCACATCGTCCACATCACATGCGATGATAGAGCGCGCTTGCTCCACATTAGCGGTGTAATTACGATGCGTGAGTAATATACCCTTAGGGTCTGCTGTCGTACCGCTGGTATAACTGATATTCGCATAATCATCAGGCTGAACACTCTGATAACGCTGCACAAAGGATGCTTGATCAGTAGCAAGCAACGAATCGCCCTTCGCAATCACTTCTTCGATACTCACCTCACGCTCTTCGTATTGGTCTAATGGGTCAAGTACAATCACTTTCTTCACATTAGGGCACTCTGGTAATATATTCCGTATCTTCGCCAACTGTTGCTCAGAAGCTATGACATATTTGGCATCTGAGTGCTGAATGCGGAATAATAGGTCACCTGCCTCGGTCAACTTGATACTAAGTGGCACATTCACGCCACCCGCATACAAGATACCCAATTCGCCCGTCACCCACAGGTTGCGTCCCTGACTGAGCAACGCTACTCTGTCGCCTTTCTCCAAACCCAACGCCATAAGTCCGGCACCTATACGATGCGCCATCTCTCGCGTCTGTTCAAAACTTGTCTCAGTCCATTCATTATTGATCTTTTCTCTCAGAAATACATGATTGCTAAACACTCGCGTATAGTGTTCTACAAAATCGATGATTGTTGGTCTTTTATTCATATCTTTTATTTATTTGTTTCTACTTTCAACTCTTGACTTTCCACTTTCAACTCCCTTCCCTTTCCGCTTCTTACTCGGCCAATTGAAATCCTTCTTCCACACAAATCCCACTCCTTGTATAGTAGAAGCCTCGCGCAGCGAATACTTATCCACTGTATGAGTATAACCTTTGAGGCGGAACTGACCATCTTCAGTCAACATCACTTCCACATCCAAGTCACCAAAGAATGGTTGATTGGAAATATCGTTATATCGATACCCCACATTACCATTGATTACCAATCGGTCTATTGGTTGTAACTGGAACTGCGCCTCGTACTCTTGAGTAGAGTTGGCTCCTTCGCCTTCCGTACGAATAGCCACACCTAATGTAAGCACATCCGTCAGTTTAGACAACCATGTGTTGATTTGACCAGTGACTGTAGAGGATAGTAACGAATAGGTGGAGTTGAGTGTCATATGCTCTGCTTGCATCATATGTTCTGGCGTGAAGAAGCGACCAAAAACAAGCAGGTATATCACTTGCCTCATCAGCATTTCATCCGTATTGATCACTTGCTGCACTTGTTGTTGGATAGTTTGGTCACTCGATGGGAACTCTAACGAGAAGGATAATATAGGGTTATTGAGTGTTCCTTTGATATGCAAGCATGTGAATACTGGAATACTCGTTCTCGTAGTGGCTAATTGGTCCACTTCCTCACCAAAAAGGTCCTTCAAACTCGCCGTCACACGATATTTAGCCGTCACATCTAATTGTGGGTTGTTTGGATCGCCTGAGAAGATGATAGTGGACCCATCTGCTATAGCAAACTCTTTCTTAATCACATTCGCCACCGTATAGGACAGTGTTCCTTGTTCTATATCGTATGTACCCAATAGGCGCACATCGCCCGTCTGTGTATCATATATTAGTCTGAGCGCTCCCACACCATGTGCTTGTATCATATCTCCATTTCGTTCTCCGAGCACTAATTGGAATAGCAACTGCGGATTGACCTCTATATTGAGCGTCAGCAAGCAGCGTTGTGCGCGTGTAGTTTTGATAGTCTTTTTCTGCTCCGCCGTGCGGATATCTAAATTATCATATTCATCCGTCTCCTCTTGACCTGTACGCATTGTATCAACAGGCGGCTTGAAATGCACAAAATTAGCCGAATAAGCCGACGACACATTATCTACACTAAGTCTAAACTGCGACTTACCCGTAGTAACCGCATCAGCTGATACAAGTATATCGCTCTCGTGTCCAGTCACATCCACACGACCATTGGCATACACTTTGCCTTGCAACATCTCGCCTTGCTTATTAGCATTAAATACCAATGCATTGTATGCATCCACATGTAAATCTAATACAAAATCACGGAACTGCTCATGACGAATACC
>JAZNQB010000069.1:0-11658 GCA_045589995.1 Paludibacteraceae bacterium | reverse complement strand
CTCACAGAACGACATGGCTACGATCCGACTTCGTGATAGGTTCTTCGGACTCCAGAATATCGTAGGTGATGTCCTCAAAATTCATGGTAAGAATCTCAAAATCATGGATAGGTGGCTCATAGCCTTTCTTGATAAGTACGGATTGCTGATCCACGAAGGTCCAAGTGGAGTCTCCTTTTGGATAGTTCTCCAAGGTGAACTCTTGTTCAATACCATCTTTCTCGTAGATGAGTGTGATAGCATACTCATCCACAGGAGCGCCATCTGGTACTTCCATGAGAGTAGGTATGTGGTTGCCCACTTTATATGGACGGAAATCCATAGGAGGGAAATGGGTATAACTATATGCCATGATAGTTGCGCTTGCGCCAAGGGCCATGAGCAGCACTACCAACTCGCCCCACCATGAGAGGAGTTGTGGAATGAATTTCTTACATCCCAATAGCACGATGACGAAAATGAGGAGCACTACATTCTTCCAGAATGTTTGCCAATTGGTGAGCACTATTGCGTCGCCAAAACAGCCGCAGTCGCTCACTGGATTGGTAAGCGCAATCCAAAGGGTGAGTGGTGTCATGACGAGGTAGAAAGCCAAACTAAGCCAAGCCGTGATAGATGTGCGCACATTGAAAAGCATACATACGCCTAAGGTCCATTCCAAGGCGATGAGTGCCACCGCTGCCGTACCTGCTAATGGCATGAGGTCGGTGAACCAACCGCCGAAAGCCATGAGATAATCTTCAATCTTATATACTGTGCCTAATGGGTCAACGGCCTTTACGAAACCTGAGAAAATGAAGGTGATTCCCAATAGCGAGCGGCAAAGAGAGCCAATGATATGCGCTGTTTTATTCGTTTTCATAATGGATTAAATCAAAAATAGCATAGTTTATAATATCAAAATAATTGCCTTCCACTCCTTCGGAAGCAATGGTCTTTCCGTTATTATCCAAGATGGTCTTGATGCGAATAATCTTGGCAAGAATCATATCCACTATTCCTTCTTTGCTCATCTCGCGCCAAGCCTCGCCGTAGTCATGGTTCTTGCGCAGCATGAGGTCTTTGGCTTCTTGCAGCACCTCGTCATATAGTTGTGTGGCACGCTCGCGAGTCATGTCAATCGCGTCTGCGTAGCTGTTGCGTGACTGAATAATGGCTGTAACACCATAATTGACTATTGCGCGTAAGTTGCCTTCTATGTCATCACCCACCAGACTGATGCCTGATTCTTGACGCTGACGAATATTACAAACTTTGATATATAACTGGTCGGTAATGCCATGCAAGCGGAAAATACGCCACGAAGGACCATAATCTTGCATTTTCTCTACGAAAATCTTTCGGCACTTAGCCGTCACTTGGTCGAATTGTTTATTGGTATCTGCCATGATTCAACTATTTAGTATGCACGATTATTATGATTTTACCTCTGCGAGTAGTTCGTCTATGCTGACGAGTTTCTGTTCGCCAGAAGTCATATTCTTTAGCATCACTTTATTCTGTGCCATCTCGTCACTACCTACTATAGCCACGAATGGTATTTGCTTGGTATCGGCGTAGCCCATTTGTTTCTTCATCTTGGTTGGTTCGGGATAAACCTCCACGGCTATATTCTTTTCGCGCAGCGTCTTAGCCCAACTGAGCGCGTAGGTGAGTTCGGCTTGTCCGAAGGTAGCAAAAAGGAGCTGTGTAGAAGACTGCAATGAGGCAGGGTAGAGATTTAACTCGGTCAACACATCGTATATACGGTCAGCACCAAACGAGATACCTACGCCCGACACATTCGGCATACCGAAGATGCCCGTTAGGTTGTCATATCGTCCACCACCTGTGATTGAACCCATCTGCACATCGAGTGCTTTGACCTCGAAAATAGCCCCCGTGTAGTAGTTCAATCCGCGTGCGAGACAAAGGTCTAACTCAATATTCAGTTTCACTTCTGCGCCTTGGATGAGTGCGAAGAGTTGGTCTAACTCGTCCACACCTTGTGTACCTATCTCGCTGGAAGCAAGGATTGTGCGTAGCGCAGCCAGTTTATCGGCTGTCGTTCCACTGAGGTGGAGAATAGGTTGTAGTGCCTCAATAGCCTCTTGTGGCAATCCTTTCTCAGCCAATTCTTTGTTTACATTCTCAATACCTATCTTGTCGAGTTTATCAATAGCCACTGTAATGTCAATGATTTTCTCTGGTTGCCCAATAATCTCTGCTATACCAGCGAGCACTTTGCGGTTGTTGATATGCAGACATACATTGATTCCCAAGCGGCGATACACCTCTTCTACTATCTGTATGAGTTCCAACTCGCAAACCAAACTATTGGTGCCTATCACATCCACATCGCATTGATAGAATTCGCGGTAACGCCCTTTCTGTGGTCTATCTGCGCGCCATACGGGTTGTATCTGGTAGCGCTTGAAGGGGAACTGTATGTTTTCTCTGTGTTGCACTACATAACGAGCGAAAGGCACGGTGAGGTCGTACCGCAAACCCTTTTCAGGTGCTGATGTGGCTTTCTCACCACTATTCTGAATGCGGAAAAGCAGTTTGTCTCCTTCCTCTCCGTACTTACCCATCAGCGTACCAATATTCTCCATTGCGGGCGTTTCTATCTGCTGAAAACCATAGAGGGAGAATACACTTTGGATGGTATTGAAGATATAATTGCGGCGCGCCATCTCTAATGGACTGAAGTCACGCGTGCCTTTTGGAATACTTGGTTTTTGCATTGTAGTTTCTTTTTTTACTAGTGAACTAGTGGACTAGTGGACTAGTTTTTGAATAATCGATTATATAGTTTGTCAGTTGCTCCTAATTCATTCTGCACATATTGTGCGGATTTGATACCTATCTCAGTGTGGTTATTGAGCGCGTAATCCAAAGCCATTTCTAACTGCTTGTAATTAGCAATGCTCTGCGCCGCGCCTGATTGTATGAGTCCTTTTGCCTCGCGGAAACGCTGGTACTTAGGTCCCCATATTACAGGAATACCATACACTGCCGCTTCAAGGGAATTATGTATTCCTGCACCAAAACCACCGCCTATGTACGCCGCAGTGCCATATTGGTAGATGGATGAGAGCAAACCAATCGTGTCAATAATGAGTACATGCATGTGCTGCATGCTGATATGATTGGCTTGCGTATAACGCACATATCGACCTTTGAATAGTTGGAAAAGGAAGTGCATATGTTTCTCGTCTATCTCATGCGGCGCGATGATGAGTTTGATATTTTCGTTGCTATCAAGGCGGTTCTCAAGCGTTTGCATGTACTGCGCCAATAACTGCTCATCTTTGGGCCATGTACTACCCGCGATAATGACTTTATCACTACCTTCTATAAAACGCTGCACTACCAATATATCTTTGTGTGCCTGTTGGATCTCAGCCACACGGTCAAAGCGCGTGTCGCCTGTCACGACACTATTGGCAATACCATGCTTGAGTAGTAAGGCATGCGAATCGGCATCCTGCACGAAGAGCTGCGTGAAGCATTTGAGCAGATTGAGATAGGGCTTGCCCCATGGTTTGAAAAATAACTGCTGGGGACGGAAGATGGATGAAATACTATAAGTAGGAATATTGGCTTTCGTAAGCGCGCGCAGATAAGCGGGCCAGAACTCATACTTGACGAAGATAGCCATGCTCGGCTCAATCGCTGCCAACCATGCCTTGGCATTACGGCGTGTGGCGAAAGGCAAATAGAGCACTTTATCCACTTTGTCATAGCCCTTGCGCAATTCATAACCCGAGGGGCTGAAGAAAGTGAGCACTATCTTGCGTGTGGGTTGCTCGCGCTTGAGACGCTCAATGAGCGGGCGCGCCTGCTCGAATTCGCCCACAGAAGAGACATGAAACCAAATAGCCCCCTTGAGGTGCTGTGTATTAGCGTCCTTATGAAGCACCTCCCGGTAAGTGGCGCGCTGACCCTTCACCAGCAATCGTGCTTTCTTGTGCCCAAATAAGGCAACTATGCGTATGAGTAAAAAGTATAAAATCATGTGTGCGATGCGCGTCGCGCATAAAAAACCGCACAAAGGTACAACAAAATAATCAATTATGCAAGATTTTTGAGAGATTTTTTTCTAAATAGAATAATTTCATTATTTACGAAACAACTTATTTGCTAATCTACGAAAAAAAGTGTAAATTTGCACTCGAATTTATAATGGAGTAGTGTGCTCCTTTGAGAGATGGAAAATAAGAAAACAGTTATATTAGCAATCGAGTCCAGTTGTGACGACACTTCATCAGCAGTCATCATAGATGGTTTGCTATGCAGTAATGTGATAGCCAGCCAGAAAGTGCATGAGGAGTTCGGTGGCGTAGTGCCCGAGTTGGCAAGTCGTGCGCACCAGCTGAATATCGTACCTGTGGTGGACACGGCGCTCAAGCGTGCAGGCGTGGAGGCGAGCGATCTATCTGCTATCGCTTTCACACGCGGTCCAGGACTACTTGGGTCGCTCTTGGTGGGTACTTCTTTTGCCAAAGGATTAGCTCTGTCGCTGGATATACCTTTGATAGATGTCAATCACTTGCAGGGACATATATTAGCGCATTTCATCGCGCCCAGTGAGGCACTTGTAGCCCAGACACCCGGTTTGCAAGGCATAGAGATAAAGCACCCTGCTTTCCCATTCTTGTGCTTGTTGGTATCAGGTGGAAATAGTCAGATTGTATTGGTCAAGGCGCCAGACGACATGCAGATCATCGGGCAGACGATAGACGACGCAGCGGGTGAGGCGTTCGATAAGTGCGCCAAGGTATTAGGACTGCCGTACCCCGGTGGACCGTGGATAGATAAATTAGCCAAACAAGGAGACCATACCAAATACCCATTTGCCAAACCCAACATAGCGGGGTATGACTACTCTTTCTCGGGCTTAAAAACATCTTTCTTATACACCCTTCGTGATATGTTGCGTGCCCACGAGGTGGAGACGATTGATGAGTTGGCTGAACGCGTGCCTCACTTACGCGAAGATATGTGTGCGTCGCTGCAGGCTACCGTGGTGGATATTTTGATGCGCAAACTTAAGAAAGCTGCGCAGGATTTGCATATCCGTCAAGTGGCGGTTGCGGGCGGCGTGAGTGCGAATAGCGCACTACGGCAAGCCTTTATCGATTATGGAAAACGGTACCAATGGGAAGTATTCATCCCGCCTTTCTCCTTCACCACAGATAACGCTGCCATGGTGTGCCAAGCAGGCTATTTCAAGTACCTAAAAGGTGATTTCTGCGCTATAGACGAGGTGCCTTACGCGAAAACGAAGATTTGAGTAATGAGTATTGAGTAATGAGTAAGCTGGAATACATATCGTCATTAAAGCCCTACAGAGATGTGATAATCTTTGTAGTAACGCTCTTTATTGCCAATTATGCATGGAAATACACCGTGACGGGTGATGAAAATGGGGATATGGTGAGTTGGTTCGGGCTTGATATAACGGCGCCATTCGAATGGATGGCTTGTCATATTGCTTCCGTGGTGTATGAACTGGTAGCGCTCTTTCGCAATACAGTGTATATGGTGGGCGAACATACTATTCGCTTCCAGTCTGGTAATGCCACTACTATCATCTGGGGATGTACGGCTCTTAAGCAGATGTTCATATGGTTATGCCTCATACTCACTGTTCGCGGAGGGTGGAAGCATAAGATTTGGTATATACCTTTGGGTTGGGTGTGCTGCTATTTATTTAATATACTTCGTATATTCCTAATAGCTCTTTTTGTGGAGCACCATCCTGAATGGTTCCATATGCTGCACGATTATATTTTCAAATACCTATTTTATGGTATGCTTTTCTGCCTCTGGGTGCTCTTTGTAGAGAAGATTAGAGGCGTTGAATCTTAGATAAAAGCTTTGTAATCTGTTGTTTAATGCTTCCTACTATACTCCATGTGGCGCTGGTGGGTGTTTGTGCGCTATGTAGAATATCTTGCGTGGTGCGAGTCACATCTTGCTCAGGGTATAGTAAGATATAACTGCTATTACTGAAAAAGCGATTGAGCATATCTGGCACTTGCTCGAAAAGCGGGTTGTAGGATGGAGTAGAAGGACGCGCATTGATAGCGATGATCAAGTCGTCTTTGCCCATCTGTTTAGCAATCATCAAAGCGTCTTCCCAATCTTCCATCTCTCTAAACGATGCACGGAGGTACTTACCTTTGCGTTTGCAGAACTCCCGTAATGATTGTTGCGTCTCGCGATTAGCAAAGAAAACCACTTTTGCGCCTATCTGACTGCTCAAGCGGCGTATGAATCCAAAGCACGAAATGAAATCATGCTCTTTCTCTGCGTAACGAGGCACCGCCACTAAGATACGAGAAATAGTATTGATCGGTTGTACGGGATGGTAAATAAGACTGGCAGTACTGGTCGTGTGTATGAGTCGAATAGCTTCGTTCCAGTCACTCTCAGAGGAGTAAATAGGATTGTGTAACTCACTCAGATTACCCAACTCTTGCAGTGCGTCCAAGCGCTCGTCGCCGATGATAGACGCGTGCCAACTATCATCTTCTTTCTCAATCTCCAACTGCGCTTCTTCTTGCAATGCCAACTGTTTGGCAGCATGTTCGGTGATGAACGATGAGAGTGTACAGAGCACGAGAATCATGATGACAGACGCATTGAGTATGTTTGCGTCAAAGAGACCTATTTCATATCCAATAGTTACGATGGCTAAAGTACCTGCGGCGGTGGCGTGCGTAAGACCAAAAATCAATTGGCGCTCCATGGCTTGCAAACGGAAACATAACTGCGCCAACCATGCTGCCAAACTCTTGCCTAATAACTTGGTGCCTATCATCACTACTGCGACTAACAAGGTGGTCCATCCGCTCCATACCACGCTGATATCAATCATCATACCTACGCCGATGAGGAAGAGTGGCACGAAGATATTCGTTCCCACGAAACTGATTTGCTTCATTACAGGGCTGAGGTTGGGCACTAATCGATTGAGTGTCGCGCCGCAAAGGAAAGCACCTAATATCCCCTCTAATCCAGCCCATTCTGCCATGTATGCAGAAATGACCATCATGGACATTACGAGCATAAAACCTATCGTCGTGTCGTTACTGCGCTTGAAAACGAACTGTGTGATGCGTGGAAAAAACGAGATTACTATGATGCCGAAAAGCGCGATGCGCGCGAATAACCATAATGTACTACTATTGGCATCTAACATGAAATTGCTCTTTAGTGAGGCCAATACGAGGAGTGAAAGGGTGATAGCAGGCATAGTACCGCCCACGGCGATGTTGGCGGCTATATTCTTCTGCACGCCATACCGATTGAGAATAGGATAAGTCATCAGCGTGTGACTACCGTACATCGCACCTAAAAGCAAACTGGTGGACCATTCGTAGCCCAATAAGCGGCTTGTTAATAATCCCAAACCAAAAGGCAAGAGAAAAGAGAATATACCATAGGTAATGGCATAACGCTGGTGTTGGCGGAAGTCATTGAGGTCTATCTCAATACCTGCTTGCAGCATGATATAGAGAATACCAATCTTGCCTAATACATCTATCAGACCATTATTGGCGATGAGATTGAACCCATATGGTCCAATCGCAATCCCGACCAAGATAAATCCTACGATACTTGGGATATGCATTTTCTTACATAGTATAGGTATGAGTAGGATGGTGAGTAATACAACTGCTGTAATAGCTAATGAATTGGTAATCATGCTAATTATATGAATAATCCAGTTAAACTATTTTTGTTTTCTCGTATCTCTTCTACGGTTCCTTCTGCAACTATCTCTCCTCCGTTGCGTCCTCCTTCGGGACCTAAGTCGATAATCCACTCGCATGCTTTGATTACATCGGTGTTATGCTCAATAATGAGCACCGTATTGCCTTTGTCCACTAATTGCTGCAGTACGCCGAGCAGTACGCGAATATCCTCAAAATGCAAACCCGTGGTGGGTTCGTCGAGAATATAGAGCGTTTTACCCGTCGAAGGCCGTGCTAATTCCGTGGCGAGTTTAATTCGCTGACTCTCGCCACCCGAAAGTGTAGTAGCAGCTTGACCTAATTTGATATAACCAAGTCCCACATCTTGAATCGTTTTAATCTTGCGCAATATAGCAGGTTGTGCCACGAAGAATTCCACGGCTTGGTTGACGGTCATGTCGAGTATGTTGGCGATAGTTTTGCCTTTCCACTGCACTTCTAAAGTCTCTCTGTTATAGCGTTGTGCTCCGCATACCTCGCATGGCACATACACATCGGGTAGGAAGTGCATAGGGATGGTCTTGTAGCCGTTACCAGCACATTCCTCACATCGACCTCCTTTGGCGTTGAAACTAAATCGTCCTGCTTTCCATCCGCGTATCTTGGATTCGGGCAGTTGGGCAAAGAGTTCCCGAATGTCATTGAAGACACCTGTGTAAGTGGCGGGGTTGGAACGCGGTGTGCGACCAATAGGTGATTGGTCCACATTGATTACTTTGTCTATGTGTTCTATTCCTTCAATGGACTCGTAAGGTAGTGGTCCTTGTTTGCTGCGGTAGAAATGCTGACTTAGGATAGGGTATAGGGTGCGGTTGATAAGACTGGACTTACCACTTCCGCTTACTCCTGTCACGCAAATCATCTTACCCAACGGAATGTGCAATGTGACATTTTTAAGATTATTACCCGTACACCCGCGCAGTATAATGCACTTCTCTTGTTCCTTCGTACTTGGTACTCTGTACTCACTACTCTGTACTCTGTACTTAAGGTATTGTGCTGTCAGTGTGTCGGTTTTGAGCAGTTCTTGTGGTGTGCCGCTAAAGAGCACTTCTCCTCCTAATCGTCCTGCTTTAGGACCTATGTCAATGATCCAGTCGGCTTCTCGCATCATCTGTTCGTCGTGTTCTACGACGATGACAGAGTTGCCTAAGTCTCGTAATTCTTTGAGACTGTTGATGAGTCTTTCGTTGTCTCGTTGGTGCAAACCGATGGATGGTTCGTCTAATATATATAGCACATTGACCAGTCTTGAACCAATTTGTGTAGCGAGTCGTATGCGTTGACTCTCACCACCAGAAAGACTATCGCTGCTGCGGTTGAGGGATAGATAACTCAGTCCTACCGACTGCATGAAGCGCAATCGTGCACAAATCTCTTTGAGTATCGGTTCTGCAATAGCTTTCTGCCTATCCGTTAATTCACTACTCACTACTCCGTACTCACTACTCAATACTCCCAACAGGGTTTCTATGTCCATCTCGGTGAGGTCTGCGATGGAGTAGCCGCCTAAGCGATAACTGAGTGCTTCTTTGCTGAGCCTTTTGCCTTGGCATGCGGGGCAAACACACCATTCGTCTTTCTCTTCCTCTTCTGTTCTTTTGCTTTTAGTTAATTCCTCCCACCAGTTATCTTGCATGATAATTTCATCTATCTCACTACTCGCTACTCCGTACTCACTACTCGCTACTCCGTACTCACTACTCACTACTTTCCCTAATCCTTTGCATTGTGGGCACCATCCCGATGGACTATTGAAAGAGAAAGTGTGTGGTGCGGGTGTTTGGTAACTCATTCCGCTCTCTGGGCACATTAGGCTGCGGCTCAGATACCTCACCGATTCTTGGTTTTCCGCCTCTACAATCATCATCATTCCATTGCCTTGCGTCATGGCTTTATCGACGGATTGTCTCAATCGTCTGGTATCTACAGAGTCGGGGTCTTCGTTGGCTTTTACCTTCAGTCTATCCACCACCACCTCAATCGTATGCACTTTGTATCGGTCCACTTTCATGCCTTGTGTCAGTTCGCATATCTCTCCGTCCACGCGTACATGCATAAATCCTTTCTTGCGGATAGTGTCAAATAGTTCTTTGTAGTGTCCTTTTCGTCCGCTCACAAGTGGCGCGAGCAGTAGTATTTTCTTATCTGCGTACTCTTTGGTGATGAGTTCGATAATCTGTTGGTCGGTGTATTGCACCATTTTCTTCCCCGAAACATAGGAGTATGCGTCTGCTGCTCTCGCATATAGTAGGCGTAAGAAATCGTATATTTCGGTGATGGTACCTACGGTAGAGCGAGGGTTCTTACTGGTTGTTTTTTGGTCAATGGAGATGACGGGACTGAGTCCTGTAATCTTGTCCACATCAGGGCGTTGCATGTTTCCTATGAATCCTCGTGCGTAGGAGGAGAAGGTTTCCATATATCGTCTTTGTCCTTCGGCGAAAATAGTGTCAAACGCGAGCGAACTCTTGCCGCTCCCGCTTAGTCCTGTAATGACAGTCAATCGTTTGCGCGGAATGGTCACATTGATGTTTTTGAGGTTGTGTACTCTCGCGCCGATTACTTCTATTTTCCCTTCGTCCTTCATATTCCCTTTATGATGTGTGAAATGCCCAATTAAATAGGCGAAAAGGTGTTTTTATGTATATGCACTAATTGCTTTATAATGGTAAGTATATGACTTGTTTGGTGTTGAACCATTCGCCTTTGAACCATTGAGTGCAAGGAATGATTTCTGCTTCCTTGAATGGGCGTAGTTCTTCTTTCAAGTCTCCTCCTTTGAGAACGATGAGGCCATTAGGTATGGCATTGCGGTGTGTAGGAGATATATTCTTGCGTACCAGTTTGACGAGGTCAGGCATAGGCATTACAGCGCGACTGACAACAAAATCAAACTTCTGTTTTTCTTCCTCTGCTCGTTCCTGTTTGCAGACCACATTGGCGAGTCCGAGCGCTTTGGCTATTTCTGAAGCCACTTTGATTTTTTTACCAATGGAGTCAATGAGTAAGAACTGACATTCTGGGAATAAGATGGCTAAAGGTATGCCTGGAAATCCTCCTCCTGTGCCTACATCCAAGATGGTTGTACCCGGTTGGAAGGGTAGGAATTTGGCTATTGCGAGCGAGTGTAGTACATGGTGCTCGTATAGGTTATCAATATCTTTGCGTGTGATAACATTGATTTTACTATTCCAGTCTCGATAAAGGACATCAAGCTGAGCGAACTGCTCAGCTTGACGGTCCGTTAATTTGAAATATTCTCCGATTATCATAACTTTAGCTCGTGTCTTTAGTCAGCTAAGTTGGTAAATACATTTTGTACATCTTCGTCTTCTTCAATGCGGTCGATGAGTTTTTGAACTGATTCGCGTTGCTCATCTGTTAGCTGCTTGGTGTCGTTAGGAATACGCACGAACTCGCAAGAGTGTACTTCAAATCCATTTTCCTCCAAGTATTTCTGCATATTGATAGCTTCGTTGAAGTCTGAATAGATGACGATTGTATTTTCCTCTTCGTCCACGCCTAATTCTTCTACGCCGAAATCAATCAACTCTAACTCAAGTTCTTCGAGGTCAATTCCCTCTTTCATACTCACAGTGAAGCATGCTTTGCGGTCAAAAAGGAATTGCAATGAACCTTGTGTACCGAGTGTACCGCCGAACTTAGTGAAATATGAGCGGATGTTAGCCACGGTACGCATGTTGTTATCTGTAGCGGTTTCTACGAAGATAGCGATACCGTGAGGTCCGTATCCCTCGTAGTTGATTTCTTTGTATCCCTCAGATGACTTATCTGTTGCTTTTTTGATAGCACGATCAATATTGTCCTTAGGCATGTTTTCGCGCTTACATTGTTGTATAAGCGCACGCAGACAAGTCGGAGGCCAAGCGGTCTTAGGAAGACAACC
>JAZNQB010000068.1:0-23471 GCA_045589995.1 Paludibacteraceae bacterium | reverse complement strand
ACGCAGATGATTATGCAGGTACATGATGAACTAAATTTTAATGTACCATTGAATGAGGTGGAACAAGTGAGAGAGATAGTGGTGACAGAAATGCAGAATGCGGTGCATTTGTCAGTTCCGCTCATTGCAGAATGTGGTGTTGGGAATAATTGGTTGAATGCTCATTAAACAAGCACTAAAATGAAATGTTTGATATTATTAGTCATTCGGGTTCTATGTGTTGGAAATAGTTTCTCGTGGGATGCAGTAGAGCAAGAGTTGGTCCCGATATGTCAAGAAGCTGATGTGGCTGTAGAAGTGCATAATCTGTACTATGGAGGTTGCTCCTTGGAGCAACATGCACATTTTATGCAAGGTGATTCTATGGTCTATTCACATCGTGTGTGTACGAATGCTGTTCCTCGCGAGGTGCGTGACACGATATCCCTTTTGCAGGCATTGCGATTGACGGAATATGATTATATTTCCTTGCAGCAAGCGAGTCATGATAGTGGTATTCGTTCGAGTTATGAACCATGGTTAGCTATGATTGTGGATACAATAAAAGCCTATCAACCGCAAGCACAATTGTGCTGGATGCAAACTTGGGCTTATAGCCAAGATGCCAAACATCCTGATTATCCACGTTATAATAAGGATCAGAAACTAATGTATGATAGTATTATGGTTTGTGTGCATGAGGTGATACAAGATTATCCTTCTATGCTTTTGATTCCTTGTGGAACGGCTATCCAATTAGGGCGTGCAACATGTTTGGGCGATACTTTCTGTAGGGATGGTTACCATCTTAATTATACCTATGGTAGATATACAGCTGCGGCTGTGTGGTATGAGATATTAACGGGCAAGAATGTGCTCAAAATTCGCTATAAAAATGCGGAAATGAGCCATAAAGAGCGCAGAATAGTGCAAAAAGCGGCACATCAAGCGGTGCAAATGAGTAAAAATGCATATTTTTGAAAAAAAAATGCCAAAATATTTGGTTATGTCAAAAAAAAGCAGTACTTTTGCACTCGCTTTTGGAAAAGAGCGTTTGTTCTAAAAACATTTTGTAACAAAAGTTACATCCCTGGTGCGGTAGTTCAGTTGGTTAGAATACATGCCTGTCACGCATGGGGTCGCGAGTTCGAGTCTCGTCCGCACCGCCAAGGTTGAAAATCAACCAGAAATTAGTAAAATGACTTCCACATGTGGAAGTCATTTTTGTTATATGTATGTTGCTTACTAGAAACTCTGGATATTCATCACGGCATGGAAGAAAGCGTCGTTATCCAAGTCGGAACGGTTGCGGACGCGTGTCTTGTAGGTATATATAGTGTTGATGGAATAATCCAATACTTTGCTAATTTGGTCGTTGTCACTGATACCTAACCGGATGAGTGCAAAGATACGTAATTCGGTGGAGAGCAGTTCGTTGCTTTTTACAGTCAAATGTTCCCCTTCCCGTAAGAGGGCATTGAAATCGCGTATAAAGTTCGGAAAGATATGTAGGAATGATTGGTCAAACTGCTTGTAGAAGTCCCTTCTGCAGTTATGGGCATCAATATAGTTGGGTATGACTACCAGTTCGTCTGTTCGTTTCTCTTGCGCTTTGCGTCGCACGAAGCGTTCATAGCGTTCGAGCCTAGTTAGCAGGTCGGACATACTGCAGCATGAGGTGCCGATATATTCTTCTTTGATGCGATTCGTTTCCAAGAGTTTGTCATTCATTGTCTGGATGGTGCTCTGTGCTTTTCTGATAGCATGCATGCGGTTTGCCAAAATGATGAGTGTGATAATTAGCGCCGCCAAGAGGATATATAGCAATGTAGACTGAAAAGCGATGAGGTGATTTGTGTGTTCGAGAGTTTGCAATTGTTCTTGCTCTATAATCGGCATAATGCGCCCCACGGAAAGTTGGCGGTGGCGTGCGTTATAGTACTCTGCATCGTCCATCGCCATACGGATATAATGCGCTGCGCGCTGGAGATCGTTCTCTTGATACAGCCTTTGTGCAACGAGCGCCAGGGCGATTGCTTCCTTAGTAGAACTTCTGAGATCGCTGATTGCCGCTTTAATGAGGTAGGAGTCTGCTATCTCTATTTTCCCCAATTGAGTATAGGCATGGGCTATACTGGAATAGGCAATAGCCTTTTCATGCTCGTTGATGGTAGTACAAGATAGTGCTACCTTGAACTGCTCAATAGCGCGCGCATAGTCCCTCATCTTTGACCGATACAAGGCGGAAGTGCTCCAATAGAGGACTGTATCGGACGGCTCGATAAGTGCTAAGGCTTTTTCGCTGAGACTATTTCCTTCTGCGATGTAGATATAACTAAGGTCGCCTTGCACATAATCCGCCATGTCATATTTGAGACGGGCGAAGTTGGTATAATAATATATCTGGTCCTCTTTTTTTAGGGTGGCTAGCGTAATATGACTAAAGACCTCTAGGGACTCATGAAAGAGACCAGAACTGAGGTATATGAAAGCGCGTTTGAGTTCTGCTTGTGCTAAATAGTCGGGGTGATTTATGAGCCGTGCTTCATCAATCATTTTATTAACGAGGTTGAAAGCAGTGTCGTAATTGAAGGACTTATATTCCTCAAATAGCAGTACATATTTCTCGTATGTGCTAATAGATGAGTCCTGTTGAATTTGTTCAATGCGCAGATGTTTCTGACGATCATAGTCTGCCTTCTTTTGCAATTCATGGTCCAGAAGATCAATCTCTGTGGTTTGCATTCCAAAGACCATCGGACTCAGTACACAGAGTAACCAAAAAAATAAATGCCGAATCATAATTTTCTCCCTAATATATCATATGTGTTTCCGTTCACAGAAATGTAAAGTATTCCATCCCGAAAAAATTTGTGGGCATCGGTCGATGATTGATAGTCTTTGGTCGTTATGCCTTGACCAGAAGAAATAGGAGGTTGGCAGTCTGCAGCTTGAGTCCATGAGAATGTGGATGGGATATTATTCATGTTTTTGTTTACATTTTGGAATGAGAGATTGCAATAGGTAGCATTGCCTCTTGCTCCAAAGAAGTAAATTCCCATTGTGGCTCCATTGATGGAAATGTTGTTAAAGGCGATATTATTTAGTGGATTAGAGTTTGTTGCTCGTATAAACATTCCATAAGAACGCGCGTTGTTGATGGTGATATTATTGAGCATAACATTATGAATGGCGTAATAATTAGTGCTACCTATGTTTACTGCGCCCTGTGTGCTTCCCCAAAAGTCTCCGCTATTTCCACGAGTTCCACCAGTACAACCGCAATGATTAATGGTGATATCATAGATGTTTATTGTTCCATTAGTGTCAAATCCGGGACCTGAGAAATCTGAGTTAATACGCAAACCGCTCTCTAAGGCATCAAAGATAGCGATATGATGCGCAGTGAGATTTTTGCCGCCGAAAAATCCTAGTGAACTAGCGCGCCAGTTGTTCTCCGCTGTACAATAAGCGTAAGTTACATCTTGGCACTTTACGACAACGCTCCATGATGCCATGTCATCATCTCCGTTGTTGCGGAAAGAGCAATAGCGAACCATATGTCCATTACTACTATGAGAGCAGTTAACTCCATCGGCATAGTTGTTACGGAAACGGCAGTGCTCAATCAATAAATTATTAGATCCCCTACCTACATAATTTGCAATCCAAGCACCACATTCAAAGTGTTCTGCCCAGCAATTCCGGATTACAGAGTTGTTCCCCCAACTTCCCATAAAGGTTTTGCCAACCTGTTTGCTATCATCACCATTGTAGTAACGCTGGTTATTGATAGTGTTGAAATATATTCCCTCTACGCGCAAGTTACTTGCCTCTGTCTCAATTCCGCGATATGCATAAGTGCTTGGATTATTGGAACTAGTGTTGAAATAAATGGTGGTATACCACATGCCTGCACCAATGATTTGCGTCCCATTTGTGTTAATTTTAATCCGATTGTGGCAATTCCATGTTCCCTCTGGAATATAAATGATTTTGCCTCCGTTATTAGCTATAAAAGTAGGCAAATCGCTACCGTCATATTTGATTTTATTGCCACTGAGACTCTCGAAAGTCACTTTCTCTGGAACGGGCTCTAGTTCTACAAAATCAATTGTATAAGGGGTGTTATTGTTATCCTTCTTCACAATCTTAAGGTATTCGGATGAGGCTACAGGTCGGGATAGTCGTATATGCATCTCATCAAACCTCATGCGTACTACATTGCCACCTCCCGGTGTAGCAGGTGTGTTGGTAGGATAGTTCTTCCCGTTCACCGTGTACTGCCATGCCCAGTAGCTATCTAACATAAGTGAACCTACTTTGTCGTTCCCGGCGTAGATGTCAATAGTGCCTTTGGTACCTGCTCCTGTTGCGTTATCTGGCAATGAGAAGCGGATGGTAAGTCCATCGCCTGCTTTATTTACTTTCCAACGGACATAACTATTTTGTGCGATGAGTTGTACCGCTTGTTGGTGCGAGGCTTCGGATTGAAGGTCTGCTTGGTTGTCTGAGGCAGCGAGGAAGGTGCCGTTTGTCTCGCAGAATTTTGGTTCTGCTTCGTAACGTTCGTAAGGACGATTATAATAGCCTCTTTGAAGTTTGTCGGTCGCGAAAGTATATACATGCGAACCGTTTACTATTGCCGTTGAGTCAGGTGTAGGTTCAGGATCTGGGGTGGGAGTTGTGGCAGAACTATAACATGGCAAGGCAATGACGCATGGTGCTGCGTAGCCTTTTTGGTTTATCCATGTGTAAATATTTCCCGCGTAGTCGTTCGTGTAGAATTCAGGACATGTATGCGTTCCTGTATAGGCTGCAGTGCGGAAGAAACAGTCGCTATTACCTATAATGTCATCGCTCGGGTTTTGCCACCAACTCTCAGGATTGGTACAAAAACCAAATATGTTGCTATATATTGCAGTCTGCGTGCCTATCGCCGGAGTTGACCAGTTGCTGGCGAGTTGAGCAATATTGATGGTTTTGCCGTATATATTGCCAGTAATATGGAATAGGCGGTCGCCGTCGCGGGATATGTTTTGTGCACCATCGCTTGAAAGCGAGAAATTGGTACAAATACCCCGGTGGCTATTCTCAGCCAACCATGCAACCCAACTTGTGCCAGTGATGTCCACGGCAAAAGTGAAGGTCTCATCTGCCTCGAAATTGTTACTCGTAGCAAAACTATTTGTCGAACAATCCCATTTAACAATGTAGCACCCGTCTGGACCGATGGGGTTGTTGAGTGTTTGATCAGCATGGATACTTGCACAAAGAATGATGGCAAGAATAAAGAATAATTGTCTTTTCATTGTATGAGTTGGTTAAAAAACACTGCAAAGTTACAATAACTTTTTGAATCTACCAAATTTGAATCCAAAAATCAAGCAAAAATTGCCACTTTTTAATGATAAAAAATCTTGATAAAATTCGAGTAAATAAATTTATTTATTATTTATAATAATAAGTAATGAATTATATAAAAAAAACTCTATATTTTTATTATACTTTTTTCGTATGTGCGTGATAAATTGTAATTTTGTGCAAAGTTTTCGAGGAAAAGAGGCATTATGCCTTGTCTATAAAATAATCTAACTAACTAAATTTTTTGAATCATGAAAAAGATTTTTACACTAATTGCAGTAACAGCAATGGCAATGGTTGCAAACGCACAGTATGAGTGCAACAACCCAGTAGGAGAAGACGGTCGTTACATTGTTAAGTATGATTGTAGCGCTGGACAATTTGCTGCATCTAACGACATTGTAGCAGATGAGGCATTTGTTTTTGCTATTGACATTAAGAACACTTGGTTGGAAGATTGGGTGAAAGGAACACCTGAAGTGGCTGGTGCTTCTCGTGGTGTTGCTTGCAACTTCTGGACTAACTATGGCGATGTTGCTGGTGATATCAAACGTTTCAAGCAAATTAATGGTACTATTTATGGTATGACTTTGTGTCTAAGTCAAGCTATGGTTAATCCTACTGAGGCACCAAAGGCTGTTATGACCGACAGTGTTGTTTATGTGTACGGTCAAGTTTTTGGCTTTGAGTACACAGCTACTGAGGCAGGAGCAAAATGGTGGCAATGGGGTGGTAATCCTGAAGGACAAACAACCTTTGCACCATCTTCAGACGGAGCACTCTTTGCAACTCTTCCATACGCAGCAGGACGCGCTTCAGAGGAATTCTATGCAAATGATTTCGCAGAGAGTATGTTTGGAATGGAGTCAAAGGGTTATGCTGCTCCTTGCGTGCTTTCAATGGGTATTGAAAATACCGAAGTAAAGGCTAAGTCCGCTAAGTTCATTGAGAATGGCCAACTCTATATTATCTCTAATGGCGTTAAGTACAACATTCTTGGTGCTGAGGTAAAGTAATCTATTTTTTATAGTAAGTCGGAGCGGCTTTTTGCCGCTTCGGCTTTTTTCTATCTATCCCATTATTCATCAATTATCATGAGAACCCACTTACAAAGAGTACTTGTACTGAGTATAGGTCTCATTTTTCCAATAATAATGTTCGCCAACTCTATTTCAGGTACTGTTCGCGATGCGACAGGAGAAACGATTGTTGGCGCGAGTGTATTGGTGCAAAACACGACAATAGGCACCGTGACAGATTTGGACGGTCACTATCAGTTAGATGTCGAAGCAGGCAATAAGATTGTTATCTCTTATGTCGGCTATAAGAGTCAAACGATTAGTGTGACGGCTAGCCGCACGGTATACAATGTAACCTTAGAGGAGGATAGCGAAGTATTGGATGATGTAGTCGTGGTGGGATATGGTACACAGAAACGTTCCGATGTGACGGGTGCCATCTCCTCCGTTAGCGCCAAGGATATTGAGTCATTCTCTACCAAATCCATCGCAGAGTCCTTGCAAGGTTTGGCAGCAGGTGTGAGTGTAACGAAGGGAAGTGGCGCTCCAGGAGAGGGTGCTGACATCCTTATTCGTGGTGCAGGTAACCTGAGTGGAATGAGTCCTTTGTATGTGGTAGATGGCGTCGCGCAGGATGCCGGATTTACTTTTAATATGCGCGATGTAGAATCAATAGAGATTCTAAAAGATGCCGGTTCTGCTGCTATCTATGGTAGCCGTGCAGCAGGAGGCGTGATTTTGATTACCACTAAACGTGGTCAGCAGCAAAAGACCCACGTAAACCTTAATATACGCGCGGGATGGCGTAAAACATTAAACCGCTTTGACCTTCTTGGAACAGAAGATTGGATTCGTGCACGCGATGCGTGGGGAACGGGTTCTACCTTAACTACCATGGGCGTTAGTTCAATCAGCGAGTTGCCTAATACTAATTGGATGGATGTGATGTATGGTACTGGTATTGAGCAAGAGTATAATGCGAGTGTTACCAATAGCGGTGAGAAGACCAATTTGTTTTTGTCCGTCGGTTATTTGGATGAGAAAGGTACATACTTGGGAACGAGTGCAAAGCGTTTCTCATTCCGTACGAATTTAGACCACAAGGTTAGTAAGTCTGTGACCATCGGAGAGTCTATCTATGGTACATGGTCTAAGACCGACCCAGCAGCTAATTCATCAGTTTATTATCATACGATACCATTTCGCACCGTCCCAGTGGCGGAGGTGTTTGATGAGGATGGCCAGTATGCTAAGACACCCACTTCGGTTGGTTCTGGTCCAAACTTTGCAGGCTTGGAGAATGCCTTCAAGACCTTTCATAATGACAATTATTCACTGAATGCTCGTGCTTACTTAGATGTGAAATTCATTGAGGGCTTAGTATGGCATACAAATGGTTCAGCTTCTCTCTCTGCCTATTCGAGCAATCAGTTTCAGGAATATAAGGACTTTGGTCCTGTACAGGTAGGCGTTCCAGGGGGAATACTCTTCTCTAGCTCAGGAACGATACTGAATTTGATGTTTAACTCTACCTTGTCCTACGACCACACTTGGGGCGATCATCATTTCAAGGCGATGGTTGGTACCGAATGGTGGCGACTTGACGGATATGGTATTTCTACGGAGGCGTATAATTATACCGTTAGTCCTGCCTCCTCTATTGCCTTGGCGTCGGAGGGCAATACCAAGAAAGCGAGCGACACCACTCCGCAAGAACGTAGAGGTTCTGCCTTTGCGCGTTTGAATTATGAATACGGGGGGCGCTACATGTTAGCAGTTAACTTCCGCGCGGATGCTTCTGATCGCTTTGTAAAGAAGAACCGATGGGGATTTTTCCCATCTGTCAATATGGGTTGGCGTATCTCGGAAGAGCCGTGGCTAAAATCCACTACCGAGGATTGGTTAAGTAATATGAAGATTCGTGCATCGTGGGGTATGTTAGGTAATGATAATGTAGCTCAATATATGTATGAAAGCACATATGCGTTGACTGGTGTCAGTCATAGTTTTACTAATTCTGCTACCCGTGCTACGGGAGCATGGTTAGCTGTTTTAGGAAACGAGAACCTTCGCTGGGAGCAAGTAAATCAATTGGATATAGGATTGGACCTTGGGTTCTTTAATAACCGCTTGACGGTGACATATGACTATTATAACCGCCAGACGAGGGACATGATTTATCGTGGTAGCTTGCCTTTGTCTTCGGGAATGAGTTATTATTTTGCTTCGGATGACCCTGGAAATACCGTACCAATCTACCTAAATGCCGGTTTGGTCGAGAATCAGGGACATGAGATTGCGATTGGTTGGAAGGAGAGACGTGGGGAGTTTGAGTATGGTATCCAGTGGAATGCCTCTTTCAACCAAAATATGGTGAAACAAGTAGGTGATGCTCCCGGTGCAGAACCTATTGACGCAGGTGTTGATAACTCTTGGACACTCCTTGCCCGTACGCAGGATGGTCAGCCAATGGGACTTTTTTATGGTTATAATTGTTTAGGAATATTCCAAAATCAAGCTCAGGTTGACGAGTATAACGAGCAGGCTTTGATTAACTGGCGTAATCAAAACCCTGATCACCCATATGGTTATGCAGCTAATGGTCAACCTCTGAACGCAGACGGTAAGGAGATGGGAATCTACTGGCAAAAAGAGAATACGGGTGTTGGCGACCTTATTTTCGACGATAATGGTCAAGGTCGTGTTACGGAGAAAAGTAAAAAGACGATTGGTAATCCATGGCCAAAGATGGAGATGGGTCTGACATTATCATTCGCGTGGAAGGGCATTGACCTGTCAGCAGTTTTCTCTGGTGCATTTGCTTTCGATATCATGAACCTTATGAAACCTTATACGAACATGTTCTCTTCGGATAATACCACAGCAAATATCTTTAACACTTCTTGTTTTGGTAAGGGTAATACGACTGTGACGGCTGATCCGCGAGTTGGGTATCTTGATGCTAATAACTCCATGATAGGTGACGGTGCTGCCAATAAGAATTACTCAACAGTCTCTAGTTACCTCATTGAGGATGGTAGTTATTTCAAATTGAAGAATTTGAGTGTAGGCTATACTTTCCCTGCTAAGTGGACTCGTAAGGCAAAGATAGAGAAACTTCGTTTGTATTTCTCTACTCAAAATGTCTTCACGATTTCTCGCTATTCAGGCAATGACCCTGAAATTGGACGGTATAATGGTACACAGTTATTATGGAATGTAGATACCCAATATCGTTACCTGCCTAATAGACTCTTCTCTTTTGGATTAGATGTGATGTTTTAAGTTGAAAGGATGATAATTATGAAAAAAGTAGTGTATATATTGATACTTGCATTGACAATGATGTCTTGCGAGAATTTCTTTGAGATTAACAATCCGCAGACCCTGTCTCAAACCAATTTCCCTTCTTCGTTAGAGCAGGTGAACCAATTGGTGACAGCAGCTTATGCGCAAGATCATGCTTTTGGGCTCTATGCTTTTTATTGGTTTCCAATGGGCGTTTGGCTTTATGACCACACCACGGATCTCTATGGATCCTATGACGAACGGGCATTTAGTCAGGATAATTATTCTACGCCAGAGTCGCGGTATTTGACCACCACCTATACCGATATCTGCAAATGGGCGAATCTCTCTACACAGGCGTTGGAAGGTATAGAGTCTTTCCGCCCGAATGCTACTACGGCAGAGGTGAAGCAACTGGACTATATGCGAGGCCAATGTTTATTCAACCGCGCGCTAGCTTATTGGCATGGTCAAATATTTTTTGAGATGAATGCAGACGGAAAGGGTTTACCAATCATAGATAAGGTCATCAGTGACGCAGAAGGTGTAAAACGCCGCCGCAATACAGTCAAGGAATGTTGGCAGTTTATGATTGATGACTTGAAAGAGGCGTGCACGCTACTGACTGAGCACCGCTCATTTATTGATGCAGCAGGAGAATATCGCGCTACTTATTGGGCAGCGATGGGTTTATTGGCAAAGGTGTATATGCAATCCCTATATATATTCCCAGAGAATAAGGTGGCAGCGAAAGATGTGATGAAGGAGATTATTGAGACTTCTGGCAAGACCCTCGTGCCATACGATGTGTATGCTGATATGTTCTATGGCAATGAGGCTAATGAGCATAATTCTGAGTCTCTCTATGAAATCACGATGACAACAGACTATACCCAAGATGGTCCATGGGCAGGTTACACTACGGGTTCTGGCATGCCGACTGTTTATGCCCCATGGTATGTGAATATCAATGTCCGTTTTCGTGCAGGTAAGGAGGATGTGATAGATCCCTACACATTAGAGAATGATATTATCATATCAAATAAGAGTTCGCAATGGGGAAATAACTTTGTTCATGATAAAAATATAGCCCGCTTTGGTTTCTGGGGCTTCCATGGTGATACGGTGCCACGTTGGACATTCAATCCCGCTTACGACAAGACTGCGCCACGTTCTCAGGATAACTTCCCTTATATGTTGCATGATGTGACATACCAGTCTGATGCGAAGGCACTGAAGGCAGATAAAACCAAGGTTGACCCGCGTTTGATGATTTGTGCGGGGCAGCCTTATGTGGATAGTTATATTGGGGCTGCGGGTGAGACGACATGGTATGATCGTTCGTCGGAGGTTAATAACCGTCCAGATATCCTTGCATGGCAACATCGTAAATATACAAACATTCGCGGTGTTGAGATGGGTTCTGCACCTTATGGAAAGAACGAATCTAGCGACTGCAATATCCATGTTATCCGTTTGGCAGATATCTACCTGCTTTATGCGGAGTTACTGAAGGATGATGATCCTGGGACCGCACTGGCATATGTGAATAAGGTACACGCGCGTGCTTATGGTGATGATCCGTCGTATAACTATACTTCTCTCAACGATCGTACCAAGGCATATTTTGATACCGATCCGCTTGCTAATGATGTAATCCGTTATGAGCGATGGGCAGAATTGTTCGCAGAAGGACAATGGTGGTTTGATATTCGTCGCTACCGTATTGGTCCTTCGGAGGCGGATTACTATCAAACAACCCGCCATGGTGCAATCACTTGGAAGGGTGACTGCTCCTATGTGCAACCGATTCCTCAGTTGGAAATTGAGCGCAATGCAAATATGGAACAATCTGATGGCTATTAATATCTTTAGACTTTTGACTTATGAAAAAACTACTTTTCTGCTTGGTGTGCGTTGCCCTAGTGGCATGTAATGCGCATAAAGTGTCCTCTCCAAATGGGGTTCTTACTCTGGAATTTCAACTCTGTCAGGGACAACCGACTTATTCACTCTCTTGTGACGGAAAAGATGTTCTATTACCCTCTCCTATGGGCTTGGTACTGACAACAGGCAAGGATACTCTGAGAAACCTTTGTTGGTCTGTGGAGTCTGTCGTTATGGCTTCAGCAGATACAACTTGGGAGACAGTATGGGGAGAGGAACGATTCATCCGCGACAATCATAATGAGATGAAGGTTGCCCTAGTTGCTCAGGAGGTGCGCATGAATATCGTTTTCCGCCTCTTTGACGACGGATTTGCTTTCCGTTACGAGTTTCCCAAGCAAGGTTTGACCGATCTCATCGTCCTTGATGAGCAAACGGAGTATGTTTTCGCTTCCGAACCCAATGTGTGGTCTATACCTTGGAGTACGGAGTACTATGAAGGGCTTTACACGAAAGCACCTTTGCATGAAAAGGACACTATGTGCTCTCCTATCACACTTGAGATGGCAGATGGCATGTACGCCTTCTTGCATGAGGCGAATGTGACCGACTACCCCTGTGAGAATCTCTACTATAAAACTTCTCATGAGCTCCATGCTGAACCATCCAATACGATAGCTACTTACTTGACACCTTGGATGAAGGATGGTGTAGTCCTTGACAATAAGGCATACCTTACGGCGCCATTTGTGACTCCATGGCGATTTATGATTCTAACTCGTACTTTGCCAGAGATGATGGCATCACGTATCATGCTGAACCTCAACGAACCCTGTCGCATAGAGGATACCTCATGGATTCGTCCGATGAAGTTCTTAGGTATCTGGTGGTCAATGCACTTGCGCGAATGGACTTGGAGTAAGGGACCACGTCACGGTGCTACGACAGAGAATATGCGACGGTATCTTAAGTTTGCGAGTGAGAATGGTTTCGGCGGTGTCCTCGCTGAGGGATGGAACACTGGATGGGAAGGTTATGAAGGAATTAACAACGACCGTTTCTCCTTTGTTACCCCGTATCCTGACTATGATGTTGAGGCTCTCAGTGCCTATGCTAAAGAATTGGGTGTGAATATTATTTGCCACCATGAAACATCTGGACGTGCAGATGAGTATGAAGCCGATTTGGATACAGCTTACCAGTTTATGCAATCATATGGCATGCCTGCTGTTAAGACGGGGTATGTCTCACCGCTCATCCGAACTCGCGATGGTTATCAGTTTAACCGCTCGCAAGGCGTCATACGCCATTATCGCAAGGTTATTGAGACGGCTGCTAAGTACCATATCTGTATTGATAATCACGAACCTGCGATGCCCTCTGGATTGCAACGCACTTATCCGAACTTGATGACACAGGAGGGGATCCGTGGACAGGAGTGGAATGCTTGGGCACAAGATGGCGGTTCGCCTTGCTCACATGTGTGTACACTTCCTTTTACCCGCATGATGGCAGGTCCCGCGGACTATACGCCCGGTGTTTTTGCATTTGAGAATCCGATAATTCCAGGTACGCGCGTTCATTCTACACTCAGTAATCAGTTAGCTCTTTTTGTGGTACTATATAGTCCGCTGCAGATGGCGTGCGATAAGATAGAAAATTACGAGAAACACCCTGCTGAGTTTCAGTTCCTACGCGATGTGCCATGTGATTGGGAGCAGTCTCGTTTGCTTGATGGTAATATAGGTCAGTATGTTGTAATGGCGCGTCAGGATCGTCATTCAGAGGATTGGTATATAGGAGCTATCACCAATGAAGAACCACGCGAGATTACAATTCCTCTCTCTTTCCTTGGTGATGGAGAATGGATAGCTACTATCTATGCCGATGCTCCTGATGCGGATTGGAAGACTAACCCCTATGCGACTACAATTGAGACACGGTCAGTAAGCGCCACGGAGGAAATAAAAATCCACCTCGCTTCTGGAGGTGGATCTGCTATTCGTTTTGTCAAACGATAGTAGTCAAGCCTTATCGTACTATCGATTCCTGTTTATTGCCGAGGATGTCATAGATGGCATCTTCGGTTTTTATATACAGATGTTCTTGATGCAGAATGAGTTGACTACTCTTCGCTGGATGTTGTGTTGCGCTCGGTGTAAACTGATCGAATAACTGCACACAACTGGTACGGATACTGCCATCTGCCGTTGTTGCTTCTACATAATAAAGATGCGGGGTAATAGTATCCGTTAGTTGATAGAATTGCTGTGTGGCACCGCTAATCGCCACGCTATCTACATACCATTGATAACTGACAAACTGCTCGTCCTTATTATCAGCAAAGAGCACATCGTTCCATTTGCGATAGACAAAGTCCTGACATGGCGTGCAATCCTCTGTTATAATCCGGAAGGTATCAGTGTCAATGAGTCTGCTATCTTCTAAAGTAACCATTTGGAAGATAATATCGTCCAGACCGAAATCGTTTCCTACACCATAGTAGGAGTTAAGATCCTCCACACCAATTTCGATAGAATCGCTTGTGACGGGGGATGTCCAGAAGGTCTGCGAATAATGCCAGAGATTATCTTTGCCTAAAGTCATCACTTCTCCTAATGCTTCTTTTTGCATCGTCCCATCTGGCATCTTATATCGGATTGTGAACTGCAACTGTGCGGGATGGTTGCGTTGTGAGGCTTCGTTGAGATCTGCAGCCCAGTAGGAAAATACATAGAGTCCGCCTTTTTGGATATGTAGCCCTGGGTTCTCTGGTGTGCAGGCTTTCCATGCATAACCGGAATGCGCAGCATCGAACATTGCAAATAAATTGCCAGAGTGGGCACTGACATTTGCATAATCCCGCCATGTGTGCTTGGCGTTATTTGATAGCAGGTAAACACCGGATTTGCCTTGATACTGTGGCTGGTCGTACAAGTTTGTACCATATGGGTCGAATGGTAGGTACTCGTAGTCGGATGTGTAGCCAGTAGGCTGCTGATGGTAGTCGGTGTAGTCTTCAAAATCACCATTCGCCATCAGGTTATCAGTCGTGAGGAATACTTTTGTGCGCACCTCGCAGGTGTAGGTTTCCTCGCCAATAGTGGTGCCGGTAAGAGTGATACAAGCCGTCTGTGCACCATTACTCCATACATAAAAGAGCGAGTCATCTGTAGCAGGGGAGCACAAGGTCAGGGTAGAATCTAAACAAAGGCTTAATATAGTCAGAAGAGTAAACATAATAGATACTGTTATTCGTTAATAGGAATGATTTCTACTCGTCGGTTGAGTTCGCGTTGTGTACGCGTTGTACTTGTTCCTTGGTATTGAATATCGGCGCTATAGCCGTGTATCACGAGTTGTTTGTCTGGTACGCCCAAAGCCTTGAGTCGGTTAGCAATCGTTTCTGCGCGGCGGTCAGAAAGGATTTGATTAGCACGCTTGTTGCCTTCTTCGCTGGCATGACCATTTATATACACGCGCTGAGCAGGGTTGGACTTTAGTATCTCTGCTACTTGCTCCAGGATATCCGCTGGCTCTAGACGCGGGTGTTTATAGTCGTTAACATTAAACCAGATGACGGATTTTTCAAGCGTCTTTTTGAGACTGAAGATAGTATCTACAGAGGTTACGATAATTGTGTCCGCGTGCTGTGCGGTACGATAAGTGGTGTCAAGGACAACAAAACACTCTGAATCGAGAACAGGTTTCGGTGCTTTCTTTGCTGGGCGGAAATGAATACCAACCTTAATACCTACATTCCATGGGCGAACGGCGTCTGTATAGGTTGAGTTAACGATACCTTCATAGGTAGGCATAAAAGCGTGTTGGCGATAGTCCGTAAAACCAGTTTGTTGCCATCCGAGTTCGTGTCGCTCACTCTGAAGGTCATTGCATACAACCGAACCATAAACACCCGCAAAGAGATCTATTTTATCGTTTAATGGAACGATGACACCCAAATCCATTTTGATGCCCGCACTAATCTGCTTGAGGGAAAGTTTCTTCGGCTCTTTAGAGAAGGCCTCGCCGATATGCTCTGTATAGAAATCATGATTGCTCAAATCGTAGAGTTCAAGGTTCCATTGCGGGTAGTATCCACGGTGCTCTAAGGCTCCGGAAACAAGGCGATAATTCGAACTGACTGGCAGCCCCACAAAGCCTCCAAGGGCGGCAAAAATGCCTATTTTATCATTGAATCGGTGTTGATACTGAGCAGTTAGCGGGATAGAAAGCATGTATGTGCGTTGGTCTTCTTTCCAATCATGCGTGATGGCACGGTGGTTATAACTTTCTCCGTCGGTGTCAATTTGACCGTCCCATTGGAGCATCGTATTCAGTTTTCCTCGTGAGCCGTATGTGGAGAAGTCAACCCCTACACCTAATCCCCATTCGGGCGTAAAGAAATAGGCATAACGTGCGCTCAGTTCTCCTCCGATATGACCCAGATTCTTTCCGTCTTGCAAACGATAGCCCATGGATGAATAAGCCCCCCCGAGGTAGAACTGTAGTGATGAACCTTGGTCAACAAGGATTTCTTCCGTACTAAGCTGTTTTTCTACCTGCTGGTGATCAATGCGCTCTTGCGTGTGTAAGATTGAGTCGCAATAGCGAACGAGCAATCGCTCTTCACGGAAAAGTAGAGTTTGACCGCGGTCAGGTTGTTCTACTTGCGAGGTGATTCGTTTGCCCACGGAAACGGTGTCTATTGGTACAGTGGCATAGAGAGAATCGCTCTGTTGCAAGATGCGTTTCGTAACGACATAGGTTTTTCCCTTTTTCCCCTTCTTGGTGATGGAGTATTCACAATCAAATAGCTCGTTGATTACTTCTTCCGGGGTAGCGTTGTGAAAAGAGACAGTAACACGACGGGTGTTGTTTATCTCCTTGCGTTTATAACTAACACGGGTTCCGGTAGTCTCTTTGAGATCTGCCAGTACTTCTTTGACTGTTTTGTTTTTGTATCGCTTGCTGAAGGTGTCTTTAGCAGCGAAGACAGATGTTGGTACGAAAAATAAGAGTACCAACGCAATAATGCTTAAGCGTTTCATATATATCAAAATAACATGCATCTACATGGGTATTTTTTCTTATGTGGGAAGATAAATCGCAGCCCTAACTCTAATCCTACTTGAATAGGGTGGGATTTGACGGAGATATTATTGGTGGCGATAATGCCGTTATATTCAGGCATGAACGAGTGTGCAGATGCCATCCCTAAGCGGTCATTTTGGAATCCGAGTTCAGCCTCTCCTGCGGCTATAGTATTTGTTAACCCGTAATCGCCATAAATATTCGCAAAGAACTGCACCTTTTTGCTGATCTCGTACGCCAACCCGATTTTAAGGAATACAGATACTTGGTTCTTAACGGCGATGGAATAATTGTTATGGAAATCTCGCTCGCGGTAGAAGCCATGGTTAGGCACATCGTATATATTCAGTCCCCAAATACCATAGTTTCCTTGATGCTCTACATCGGCGTTGAATGAAGCATTTTGGAGAATAGGAATACCATACTTGGCTCCTGCCTCCATATTTAAATGGAGTCGGTATGAAATAGGGAAGTCCAGATAGAGGGTAAGCGGTATCTCCACCAGATAGACATCCTGCTTGTCATGAAGCGAATGAATTATCGTTAGGTGGTTATATTGTTCGCCTTCGGTGTCCGTGACATCATTCCATCGCGCCGTACCAGAGAGGGAGGCATTAGCACCATAATGTGAGAAATTAGCGCCTATTCCTACTCCAATATTCGGAGTGAAGAAGAGGGCATATCCCACATGTGCTTGCGCACCCCAACTTCCTTTATTAGTGCCTTTTACTTCTGCCTGATTAGGCTGCACCTTATATCCTAAGGTACTCCATCCTCCGCCTACAGAGATTTCCAAGGCGGAGTGCATATCTGCTGAGTAGAAGGGTAGGGACAGCCCTAACAAGAGGTATATGATTATAATTCGGTTACGCATGCTCCTTGTCCATTATATGTTTTTTCTCCATGGCGGATATATAATCTGCCATTGTATATATACTTAACTACTTCCGGTGCCTGTTGTGGTTTATCGGTGGCTACGCTGGCGGGGAAGGCCTCAAAGATGTTCGCGCAAGCTTTGACCGTAGTGCCGTCTGTTAATGTCATGATGCAGTAGTATGTTTTACCGTCACCGCTAAGTACTACTCCTTCTGTATGTAGGAATTGGCGTGTCTCTCCTGTCATGGCAGCATCGTTGCAGTACCATTGATATGCCGTAAAGCGCTGGTCGCCGTTATCGACGAATAGTAAGTCATCCCATTTGCGGTATATAACATTTTCACAGACCTCTGGTTCTACGCAATCAACGGCAGCGCTGATGGTGATTTTCTGTGTTTTGGTACAGTCTCCCATCCAATCAGAATGTTGTGCTGTCTCATCGGTAGCGGTGGCAAGGATTGTATATTCACCCACACCTAAATCCGTCCATGAGAGAGTAGAACCGTTGCCGGCTTGTGTAGAACCGCTGACTTCGTTACCGTCTTTGTACAAGATATAATTCCATCCAACCTCGCTGCCGTCTAACAGGATAGTAGCAGTCTCGTTTTTCTCCAAGCAGATAGAAGTGGATGAGGCGGATAAGCTTTGATCAATAGGCCATACTTTGGGACATGGCGAACGATAACCATTAATGCTTGTGAAATAGTGATTGTCGTACCATTGGTCACGCGGGTCATCGTCACTTGGCTTTATAATCGGATCTGATTTGCCGGTGTATGGAGCGAAACGGAAGAGGTACTGGTCGTTATTAGATACATACGAACCTACTAACCAATCACCGGTGAACTGGTTCTGCAATGAACCTTCGTTAGACCATTGCCACCAATTACATCCTTTTGTCGTGCTTGCAGCACCACATTCAGCTCCTTTGGCAGTTTCTTGACCGAAGAGACGAGCGGCTATTTCTGTTTGTTCGCCCATGGCTGGAGTATAGTATGTGCCATTGGTGTAAGGAATTTGTGCGAAGTTGAATTCTGCACCGAAGATAGTATCCCGTATATGCCATAGGCGCGAAGCGTCTAAGTTGAATTGGGTTCCCTCATCGTTCTTTACACGGAAGCGGTCAAGAGCTATTGAACGCTCTAAAGCAGGGTCGCTGGCGGGTTTCATAGCCCAATCGCCAAGGGCGGTGCCGGCTAAGTTGACAGCAAGAACAAAGGTTTCTCCCCATTCCATAGTGTTATCCGTTGCCCAAGTGCCATTAGCGCAATCCCACAGCACTATATATGAGCAGTCTTCTGTTGTTTTAGGTTGTTGTGGGAGGATATAATCCGTGTGAGTGGTGATGTCTTGCGTGCAGTCATATAGGCGTATGTGGTAGATTAAGGTGTCGCCTTTGAAGCAACCCACATCGCTTAGGTATGCCTTGATAGTTGCTGTACCTTCTGTACCTACGATAGTCACTTTGCCGTTGGCATCAACAGTAGCGAAAGTAGGGTCAGAGGAAACATATGTAATCTCGTCATTGATAGAGTGCAAGTCATCTGTGCGCTCGATGGCGTAAGTATATACGCCTCCGGCTTTCACTTCTTTGATAGCATCAGGCACGGAGTCTTTCCATGCTATTTGGGTTTGGAACTGAGTAATAGGTACGGTCGTAGTGTAGGTCTTGTAGTAGAATACAGGACTTCCATCTTGGCTCGCCATTTTGCCGCATACCATGCGTGGGGATGGGATGTTCGGATTGGAGAACAGACCCGCAGCCTCCCAGTTGCGCACATGTAGCATATAAGCGCCGTTGGTGAAATTTGTACCTGTGAAACCGCCTACATTAACCACTGCGGTGTGGTTGTTATAGGTGTAAATAATCCATTTATAGGCATCTGTTTGAGCATTGGTTGAGGAGAGTAAGGCTTCCGCATACTCCCAATCTCCGCCAGTGTTGCCTATTTGAGATCCGCGATAAACATAGCGCATGGTTTGTACATTCTGCAGGTAGAATACATCTTCACCCTGGCATTTCTCGCCAGTTTTGATGATATACCATTGATCGTTACCATCATTATGCTCAATGTCGGCTTCGAGGAATCCATTATTGTCTCTTAAATAAACGGGTGCGCCGCCATGAATCCAATATTGCGGGAATTGGGTAGAACCATTGTAGTTGTACCATTCAATTTTACGGCTTTCTGCGGCCGTCTCTGTACACTCGCTTGCGGTGATAGTTTGGATATCTTCGCAATTCATGCCGTTGACTTGAAGTGTAGCTTTGAGAGTGATATCTCCTGTGGCATTACCATTCAAGGTGACTTTTACTGTAGTAGTATTGCCGGAGGTGGTAGCGGTGCCAATACTTACGCCAGTACCCGTGACGGTGATTGTTGGTGCTCCGTCGTCATTCGTACAACTGAGCATATACCATCCGCCGGGGTATAGCAGTTTGCTTAAGCCTGGTTCGTTATCGATAGACCAAGTGAAATCACTACATCCTTGTACTTTAACTTGGTAACTAATCTCTGCTCCTTCAAAGCACCCTGCGTCCTCAAGTTTGGCGGTGATAGTCGCTGTGCCGCTGCTGACGGCTGTCACCTTGCCGGTCACGGGGTCAACGGTAGCTATAGCGGGGTCAGAGGAAGAGTAGGAGATTACTCTATTGACCGAATGGGTGTTGTCTGTGCGTTTGGCAGTAAATGTGGTGTCCTGACCTGCTACCATATCAACGATGGCGGTGGGTGCTTTGCCATTCCATCCCAATGCAGTGGAAGGTAGAATAACTTTCGTACCAGTCACCTCTTTTAGGTTGTTGACTGAGGTGTGCATCTCGCCGCTGACATCATAGCCTACCATTTTGCCCACTTTCATATCTGGATTGCAGACGCGAATGGTGTATTTATTGTTATTTCCCTCGCAGTACATGTAGTCCCAATTACGACAATGCAGTACCAACGCTTGTTGCCAATTACCTGTCCAATTGGACATATTCATGATATAGATTCTATTTTGGTCACCCTGATAGAAGATCCATTTGTACTCGTCACTATTACTAACGGTGGGAGAGGTGAGTGCTGCGGAGTAGTCCATATTACCTCCATCGGTGGCTTGTATTGGTCCGTGGTAGAGGTATCGATTGGTATTGAGGTTGTATAGATAAACCACATCTTTGCCTAATACTTGTGCGTCGCCGGTTGGCAGAGCTAACCATCGGTCGGCGGTGTTGTCATTAACAGTGGTGGACATTTGTACGATGCCATTCTTATCGATGGCATAGCCTTTATTATCGTCCCATTTGAAGATATATGCTTGGTCTTCGCCGCAGTGGGAAATGAGTCCTGTCAGCATTCCTGAACAAGCCGCATACTGAGCCGTCTCAGCGGTAGGGAACTCTATTATTAACGGTGCTGTAGTAGCGTCGCTGTCGATATAGAGTGTGTCATGACCGAAATGCGCTTTGGCGTCTGCAGGTAATTGCATCGCCATCGGAGCGCCCGCTGTACTGGTGCATTTGATAATATACCATCCGCCGGGATAGAAAGTGTACGCACCGCTCACCTCCACACCATCTACTGTGATTGTGTATTCAGGGCAGGGCTTATAGACGATGACTTGCGCCTGAGTGGTATAGACGCCATCCGGGCAGTTGTCAGTTGTGATAAAACAGTAATAGGTATAATCCGTCTCGCCCTCATTGGTTGCGGGATGACAGGTCTGTGTCTTGGCTCCTTGACCGGTATAGGGTACTGCAGTAGCTTCGCCCGCAACGGTCTGGTAGCGATACCATTGATATTTCACTCCTGCCATGTTTCCGCTTTTCTCTTCTGCTACCAAGGTGATGTCAGTGCCTGCAGGAATGGTCTGCGTCACAGGATCCAATGGGTAGAAGAATGGACAACATTGGTCATCGTTCACATCGCATGGTGCGGCGTATCCGTTCCCCACTACATAGTGGTCCTTGTCATAGAAGATATGTGTACCGGGAGTCATCTCTTGCGTAGTGAACTGAGCACCGGTCTTGGTGCCCGTGTAAGGTGCAAAGACAAAGAGTGGTTGGTCGTCTTTTGCACACCACCAGTTCTCTTGATAGTCCCAAACGCTCTTTTTCTGTTGAGAGGCAGATGGAGCAATAGGATAACAACGATCACTGAATAAGGTTGCAGAGGCGAACATACGCGCGTAAATCTTGGTCTCCTCGCCGATAGCCGGAGTGGTGTTTGCCCATCCGTCTGTCTCAAATTGAGCGAAGTTGTACATAGCTCCGTATATATTATCTCGGATGTGCCATAGGCGCGCGCGATTATCCTTATACATATTACCCCCTTTAAAGCCCCTAAAGGTATTTAGGCTGACAATAGTATTCTCTACAGGGTATGTAATTCCGTCTCTTGTTTGGGCATTCTTCACCCAATTCTCGTACATGGTGCCTGTTAAATCAACGGCAAGTACAAATGTCTCGTCGTATTCTACATCGTTGGAACTAGCCCAATCATTCTTCTCGCAATCCCATTTGACGATATAATAGCCATCTGGTCCAATCGGATTATTGAGACGATAGTCTGCCCAACTATGAATGGCGCATAATGCCAAGCATATGATAGAACTAAGTCTGAAAAGATGGTGTTTCATACATTTCGATTTAAAATAGTTTTTTCTCGGGTGCCTTATTAAGCTCGCCGTGCCCAAAAGAGCCTGCTAATGCCATCATGTGACCTTTGGATTGAATGTCGATAAATTCGGTGATGGGTTTTAAATATGGTTTCATAAATTATTAATGTTATTGCGTAATTAGTTATTTCACCATTGCGCCTTGCGCGTTATATACCTTGCCGTTGTGCAAGATATAGAGAACGCCATTGCGTATTATCTTTGTAGTTTGTATTTTGTCAGTTTGTGTATTCTCTATGGCTGTAGGAGTATTGTAAATCTCTGTGAGGAGCAAACCATACTCGGTAGTGATACCTTTAGAGAGGTCAAGCGTGTAAGTATCACTTAGTTCGCTAACTATCATGCCGTTCTGCGTGAGATAGAGACTATAGTCTGCAGGAATGTTTTTGCTCGTCAAGGTATAACTGCCAGCAACGGGTGCATAGATAGAGAGCTTGTATTGTGCCTTACCATTGATGAGTTGTGCTTCGTGTACGCAGAGCGAACTATTGTATGCGTTGATCCAAATCTGTGGTACATTCGCGCTACCGAGTTCCCCTGCTTTTGCTACATCTACGCCTGGCGTGTAGGCTTGCCCACCTGTCTCACTGGCGGTGATAAATAGTTGGTCGCTGAATGGTTTGCCCTCGCTTGCAATCTGAATAGTGGTAGCCGGAGTGCTTTGGTAACGACTCGGAACTAATAATGGTTTGTTGCCATTGGCTTGATTGAGCATCATGGTGCCACCTTCCTGTTGTACCATAAATGCGGTACCTACAACGAGCGAGTATTCATTTTTACTAACGGTCAAGAAAGTTCTGTCGCCGCTCTGATAAACCTGAATGTAGTTGCCGCTTATTCCTGCGTCAGCATGGTGGAGAGTGCCGTTACCCACACCATTCCAGTTCTTATTTATGTCGTCTCCTGCATACGCGTTGAGCGTCACTTCATCGCCGGCAACGAGTGCGCCGTCAGCGGTCTTTTGCATGCGGAGAGTATTATAATTATAATCGTTATCCAATGTAATAGTGTACAACTTATTGGGCTGCATTATACCACTGAATTTCTTATATGGATACTGCCCTTGTGCTTGTTTCTCGCCGAAATACTCCATCACAGCGTAGTCAACTCCGTTTCTAAAGTTCTCTTTGAGAACGCCTTCTTGAATACCCTTTATTCCGGAAACGATGTTGATTGGGAATGGTACAGTAAAGTCATACCAACCATAGTGAACCTGACCGCTTGGATCGACGGTGTAGAGGAAGTACGCGTTTCTATTGACATTGAGTTTACTTGCATTGCAAGTCGGATCGTAGCCATGTCGTT
>JAZNQB010000067.1:0-4193 GCA_045589995.1 Paludibacteraceae bacterium | reverse complement strand
AGGGTTACGACAGGAGGGGTGATACGCAGCGTAGCGCCATCTGTACCCGATACATATACGATACAAGTGGCTTGGGTCTTACCTGCTTTGGCTGTAATAGTAGCCGCACCAATCGCATTGGCTGTTACCACACCATGATACACAGATGCTACCTCTTCATTGGAGGAAGTCCATTGGATATCCACTGCATTGCCAATAGCATCAATAGTAGAGATATCTCCCACTTTGAGTTGAAGCGTCACTGCAGAGAGAGAAAGGTTGTACTCTGGTTCTGGTTCGGGTTTGGGATCACAAGAAACTATTAGCCCAACACAGAGGGTAAGGAATGTTAAAAAGAATGTTCGATGCATAATAATATATATATAGTTAGAAACTATGGGGAAAACCAATTCCCCATAGCCATATGTGGGTTGATTACTTCTTGTAGAAATAAACAGCGTCGAGGTTAAGTTGTGCACCAACAACACCTTCTGTCAAAGCAACGAATACATTCACACCTGCAACGCAAGGAGTGGTTGCCAAAGCAGCAACATAGGTAGACATTGGGATGTCAAACTCTTGCCATGCACCATCGCGTGTGAAGTTAGCGTAGACAGGACCATCATAAACAGATGTAGGACCAAGAACGAACTTAGTACCCTCGTTACCAAACGCATAGAAGCAGTGGCTGTAGTTATCGGTTGACTTGATAGCCATGTGCAAGAAATACTCGTCTGGGTTAGCTACGATAGCAGCGCGAAGAGCCTCTGCATTCTGCCAACCTGTTCCAGCCTCTGTCAAGCAGAAACCTGCACCAGCCCAACCTGTAGTAACTGTCAATGCGGTGTAACCCTCGCTATTACCTGCGAAGTTCAAACCAGTAGCATTACCACCAGCGTAGGTGTTCTCCCATACATAGAGGAATTGGTCAACATCGTTTGGTTGGAAAGAAGCAACGATCTTGCTCTCATTAGCAGCATAAGTAGCGCCGTCCATGATGATAGGCCATACTTGGCTACCCTTTACTTCTGCACCGCCGTCGCCAGGACCGGTAGAAACTTTCTTTACAAGAACAACACATGTCTTGGTTTGACCACCAGCTGTAGTGGCTGTGATAACAGAGTTACCTTCAGCAACAGCAGTTACAGTAGCCACTTTACCTTCACCAGCCACAGTAGCTACAGCAGGATTAGAAGAAACCCATGTAGCGTCAACAGTAGCATTGATAGTAGCAGTCTCTTCTACATTAATAGTGATAGAGGTTTGGTCCAAAGCGAGAGTTGCCTCTTGTTGTGGATTGTCTGGGTTTTCGCCTGTACCGGTGCCATTACCTGGTTCTTTTGGACATCCCATGAATGTCAAGGCAACTAATGCCATCGCAAAAAATTTAATTGCTTTCATGATTTTTTTGTTTTTGATTGTTAGTAAAAAGTGTTTATTTAAACAGTCGTATGACTTATTTTCTTTTGAACTACTTAATATCCCGGGTTTTGACTAAGTAGTGGATCGAGTTGTCTCTCTTCTTGTGGGATAGGGAGCAATTCATGCTTGCCAGCCACAAACTCTTGTATATGGTGCTGTACATCTGCGCTCTCTTGTGCTTTATAGGCATCCATATGCGCTTTGAGTCCATTGCCTTCCACACCTTCCCAGCGCACGAGGTCGAACCAACGATGACCCTCCATTGCCAATTCGCAGCGACGCTCGTGGCGCAGAGTAGCATTATCGGCTACAGGCGCATTTGGCAAACCTACACGGCTACGCACTTTGTTGATATAGGTCAATGCCGTACCTGCATCGCCCGTCTCAAGGCATGCCTCGGCATACATAAGCAGCACATCGGCATAGCGAATCTGCTTATTATTAAGTGGACCGCGACTAGCATGTAAGTTCCATTTGCCGTAACCGCCACCTATATCGGATGGATCGCGATACATACCATACTTATTATTGAGCATGATATTACCAAGGTAAATCTCTTCGGTGATAGTTTGATAATCCTCATTGATACTTGTATCAGGAATGAGGATAGCTACATCGCGACGGATATCGCCTGCTTCAAACTCATTGTATAAGTTCTGCGTAGGATGGTTGAAACCCCATCCGCTACCGATGACACTATTACGAGAGCGAACAAGAATTTGGGTGAACGAACCCGCTGTGAAACCAAATCCCTCTCCGTAATCGCCCCATGCCACTTCAGCATATTGAATCTCAAAGACAGACTCAATACCATTTTCACCCGCGCAGGTGAAGTTATCCTCATAGTTAGGACATAAATCATATTCGCCAGAATTGATAATAGAGTCACCCCATGCTTTTGCGTCCGCATAGCATTGCGCAGATGTTTTGGAAAGACCATGTTTCTGCCAGTATGGCGAAGCCATATAGAGGTTGGTCTTCATAAGCATAGCTTGCGCAGCACCTTTGGTAGCGCGACCCATATCTGCCTCTGGATATTCGCTCTTGAGCCATAATTTCGCATTCGCTTGCTCTAAATCAGATAGTATCTGTGTGAATACCACATCCACACTGGCGCGTGGCATTTCCCAATCTTCAGACGAACGCAATACCTCTAAGGTCATTGGTACCCCAGCAAAGAGGCGTACAAGGCGGAAATAATAATATGCACGCAGATAATGCACCTCGCCCAAAAGACGATCCTTCATGTCTTGCGTGAAAGCACTATCGATACCTATTTCCATATTATTGATATACTCCAATGCAAGGTTGCATCGTCCTATACCTTGGTATTGGGCTTGATAGAAGTCCAATGCGAATGTATTCTGGTCTGTTGTACGCCAGTTTTCCACATCGTAGATATCTGCCATATCGGTAGTATTACCACCTCCTTTGAGGGCGTCATCACTGGCTATATCGCCGATAAACCACTCTGGGCAATAGGTGCGATTATATTCCCACATAAGGGGTGTGTAACATCCCGTTACATTTTGTACAGCCGCATCAGTGGATACAAAGAAATCCTCCAATAAAACAGTACCCGGTTCAATCTCGGTCAAGTAATCTTTACAACTTGTAAAGGAAAGGACCAAACCACAAAGTACTATATACAATGGCTTTATATTCATTTTCGTTTTCATATATGTCTGTTGTCTTTAAGTGAAACTCTTTATTCTTTCAGCAAAGCAGTCTTTTAGAATGTGGCATTCAAACCAAAGGTGAAAGTACGGCTTTGTGGATAGTTTCCGTAATCTACACCGCCACCCACTTCAGGGTCATAACCTGAGTATTTGGTGATAGTGAAGAGGTTGCTCGCTGTAGCATAGAAGCGTAGGCGTTGGCAGTGGAATTTCTGCGTATATTTAGCAGGAATGGTATAACCAATCTGCAAGTTCTTGAGACGCAGATACGAACCATCTTCAATGAAACGAGTAGAGTTCTCGGTATTAGTTGGTGAACCAAGTGGGTTAGGAATAGTACCATTGCGGTTCTCTAACTCAAAGTAGTTCACACCATTATTGAGCATCGCATTTTGTACTGCCTCGGTATAACCCACCCATACTTCATCTTTCATGTATGAAGCGAGAGCATAGCCACTACCGTCGCCCTCTAACATCTGGCGTTGAGCGTTATAAATGCTATTTCCTGCCACACCTTGGAAGAATAACTGAATATCTACTCCGTAGAAATCAGCACCAAGATTGAGTGCATAAGTCAATTTTGGGAATGGATTACCAATCACCATCTTATCTTCTTCATCCAGTTTACCATCGCCATTCACATCTTTATACCGTGCGTCACCTGCGTGTACGCCAATAGTAGATTCGGTGAAAGTGTATAACTGCTCTAATGCCTCTTGGTCTGTTTGATAAATGCCTTCATATTGGTATCCCCAGAACGAGTTAAGTGCCATTCCTTCATAGGTCTTTGTTCTATCTCCCCAAAGAGGTGAACCACCATTCACTTTGGTCAATTCATTATGCAAGAAAGAGATGTTTCCACCAATATTATAATGTACAGGTCCCACTTTATTATCGTGGTTGAGACTTATTTCCACACCCTCATTGCGGATATTTCCCACATTGCGAACAAGAGAATATCTATTACCTACATGCGCAGGCGCGTTTACACGAAGGAGTGCGTCTTTGGTATCACGACGGAAATAATCAATAGTACCACTCAGTTTGCCATTCCAGAAACTAAAGTCAATACCTGCATCCCATTGCTCGTTGGTCTCCCACTTACCATTCTCA
>JAZNQB010000066.1:0-5943 GCA_045589995.1 Paludibacteraceae bacterium | reverse complement strand
ACAGAACGACATGGCTACGATCCGACTTACCGCACCATGACCACACAGTTACTTGGCTTTGCAGACCTTGACTATAATGCTATCTACGCCCAGATGAACCGTGGACGCATGGAGCGCACAGTGGCTTTCGCATACGCATCCGTGGCAGAGACGATAGGACGACTGGCGATGGACTGCTGTCTATTCAACTCACAGAACTTTGGCTTCATCAAACTGCCGGATACAATGACCACTGGTTCAAGCATCATGCCGCATAAGAAGAACCCCGATGTATTCGAACTCATCCGCGCACATGCCAATCATATCTGTGCCTTGCCCGATACGATTCGTCACATCACTACCAATCTGCCTGTGGGTTATTTCCGTGACTTGCAACTAATCAAAGAAGTATATTTCCCACTCTTCAACGAACTCAATGACTTGCTCGACATCACCACATATGCGGTGGAGCATATGGAGATGAAAGCGAACATCATGGATAATCCATTGTATATGCCTGCTTTCTCTGTCGAAGAAGTGAATGCGCGGGTCACTCAAGGTGTACCATTCCGCGATGCATATCGTCAGGTAGCGGACGAAATCACGCATGGCACTTTCCAGCACCATGCGAGCATAGAGGAAACGCTTTCGCATTACACCCACGAAGGGTCTATCGGAAACCTCTGCAACGAACAGATAAAGAGCAAGATGGACGCACTGCTGCAGTCCTTACCCTTCGCGCAAATCGAGCAGTCTATACAACAGCTATTAGGCTGATTAGAACTGCACTTGGTATGCTTGGTCTGCGCCTGTAGTGGCTTCGAAATAAGGGCGCTTCTCTGCATCCATCAAATTCGCAATAATATTGGTTGGGAAACGACGGATAAGGGTATTAAACTGGCGGGCTATTTCGTTGAAGTTATTACGCGCCACATTGATGCGGTTCTCCGTTCCTTCTAACTGTGACTGCAAGGCACTGAAGTTTTGATTAGCCTTCAAATCAGGATAATTCTCCGAGATGGCCATCAATCGTCCCAACGCTTGTGATAGTTCGCCTTGCGCTGCTTGGAAAGCGGCTATCTGCTCTGATGTAGCATGGGTAGGATCTACCACCACTTGCGTAGCTTTCGCGCGGGCTGCCACTACACTCTCTAAAGTAGCGCTCTCATGTGCTGCATAACCCTTCACGGTCTCAACGAGGTTAGGAATTAGGTCAGCACGACGCTGATATTGAGTCTCCACCTGTGCCCAAGCGGTATTAACTTCTTCTTCTGCAGTAATAATGGCATTGTAACGCCCTATTCCCCAAATAATTCCAAGTGCAAGTACTCCAAGTACTACAATCCATGTTGTAAGTGTTTTGCTCATAAAATATATAGTTTAAAATGATTATTCATATAGGTGTTTTGTGAGTTGTTAGAACTTACCTCCAGCACCGCCGCCAAATGTGCTTCCTCCGCCGAAACCACCGCCTATACTACTTCCGCCAAAGCCGCCACGCGAACCGCCACCAGAGATAATCACCGTAGGTGTTTTTCTGGGGATGACATATGTCTTCTCATCCGTATGACCGCAATACTTGCAGCAATAGACAAGTACGCCCGAACCTTCTCTGCGTATCGTAGCGCGTTGGATTACTCTGTCACTCTTCAGCACCAAACCGCGTTTCCCACACTTGGGGCATTTCTTTGGGAAAAAGTTTACTATACTGAAAACCACCAAGACCACCACGAATACACCTATCGCAATTATCCATTCTAATATACTGTGCTCCGTCTCTGTGTCGGTGGCATAGTGATAGCGATTAGTGGCAGAGGTCATCTGACGCAACTCTTGCGGTGCCGCACCATTGGTACACAACTCATAGATGCGCAGCGCACCCAATGCCATGGCATCCGAGTAATCAGCATTACGGAGCGGCGTCATCATCGTTTGCTGTATAATCTCATTGCAAAGAGCGTCTGTCAAAATACCCTCTATACCTCCACCGGTCAGGATGCGTATATCGCGTGACTCTACGGCAAGAAAAAGTAGCACACCCGTGTTCTTCCCCTCTTTACCTATCCCCCAACGCTGAAACAGTTCATAGCAGAAGTCAAAAGCATCCATTTCACCGATGCTATTCACAGCCACCACACATAGTTCCACTTGCGTAGTATCCTCCAATTGACGGGCTAAGCGATTGAGAAAGAGCACTTCCTCACTCGCGATGATGAGATCGGGATTGGCTACATAATTATTGTGGTCCTGCGCCTTGGGGTTTGGTAATGTAGTGGGCGTGTATTCCGCTGCTTGCGCCACAAAGGCAAGCAATAATGAAATAATCAGAAGATGTATTCGTTTCATATGTCTCATATGCAACAACTTTTTCTGCTGCAAAGATACTGTTTTTTTTTGATATACACAAGTTTGTGAACAAAAAAAAGCTTTACCACCAATAATCGACAGAGCGTAGCGGCGGAGAACCATAGGTGAGAGTACGGCTTTATAAAAAAAGAGAACCGGAGTTCTCTTTTGAGCCACTGGCCGGACTCGAACCGGCGACCCACGCATTACGAATGCGTTGCTCTACCAACTGAGCCACAATGGCGAAAGCGCGGCGGAATTACCAAACGCGAGTGCAAAAGTACTGTTTTTTTTTGAATTACACAAGTAAATGACGATTTTTTTTGCAAGAATGGTATAAATTTTGTACCTTTGCACGCAAAACGAATAGAATTATACGACAGATGCGTGTAATAATGCGAAAAATATACATATGTGCTGCACTCCTATTGAGTGCTTTAAATGTATGTGCGCAAGTGCAAGTAAGCACGCATGATTCTAATATACGCACGCTGCGTGTGGTGTATTTATCGGCGATGGGAGATGAAGGACAATTATCGGTGGCGCGCCCTATATTGGTGCTCAAAGATGGTATGAATGATGGTTCGGAGGCTGATAATACGCTGCATGTTAGTTTTGACGAGATGAGTCATGATGTGCATTTCTATACCTATACTGTTGTGCATATGGATGCCGAGTGGAGTAGTGAGAGTGCTATTGTATCTAATGAGTATCTTAATGGTTATACCACGCAGGATATAACTGATTATGAGCATTCTATGAATACTTCACGCGAATATACGCACTATGAGTTCATCTTTCCTAATGCAGATATGACGCTCACAAAGAGTGGCAATTATCAATTGCGTATATATGAGGATGGTGACCCTACGAAACGAGTGGCAGAAGTTAATTTTTGTGTAGTTGAACCACTTGTAGCGATTGACGCGCGAGTGCGTAATAACACGGATGTAGAATTGAGTGGGCGTTACCAGCAATTAGACTTCGATGTAGTCACTTCTGCGCTACAGATAAAAGACCCCAATGAGATTAAAGTGCTTGTGCGTCAGAATAACCGGACCGATAATCAGGTTTGGCTTTCTCGTCCCACCTTCATGGAGCACAACCGTCTGCGATATATCAATAAGCGTGAGTTGATTTTTGAGGGAGGAAACGAGTATCATCATTTCGATGCTTTCTCCACTTATTATGCTGGTACGGGGATTGACCGCGTGTATCACGAGCGTGGCGATTATCATGCATTACTTTTTCCACAGCAAGTGAATCATACCGCTTATATCCATGAATTTGATGTGAATGGGCAGTACATAGTGAATGCTGAGCGCACGTTTGATCCAGATACGGAGGGAGAGTACATGTGGGTGTATTGGCAGTTAGAGGCAGATAAACCATGGTTGGATGGTGTGGTGTATATAGGAGGTGATTTATTTGGTAATACGATGGATTTGCGCAATAGAATGCAGTATGATGATACGAATAAATGCTATTGGTTGACATCGCTCGTTAAACAAGGCGGTTATGACTATCAGTATTGGTTTGTGGGTAAAGGTAATCAGTTGTCGAAATTAGTCAATAAAGGGGCGAGTACAGAGCGTACAGAAGGCAGTTTCTGGCAGACAGAGAATGAATACGGCGTGTATGTCTATTGGCGGCCATTCGGTTCGCGATATGACCAATTAGTGGGAGCGACAGTCAAGGTGAGTACAGAGTGATACAAAAAAATCGACCCGTGTGGGCCGATTTTTTTATTTGCTTGTGCTATGAGAACTTAGTCGTCAATATGCTTGAAAGCATTGTTGCGATCGAATACTAAATCAATCTCGTTGTTCAATTCCACATCTTGTTCCCATTTATCATACGAGTACTCTGTGATAATCGCTTTAGGGAAATGTGCTTTTACATAAGCTACAATCTGTGGGTTGATTAGTTTCTCTGGTAAACCGCTTTTGCTTTCTGCTTTGAGCAGTTTTGCATTCTCATCGTATTCTAATTGTACGCCATTGGTAAGTACAAACTCATACTCGTTGTGTGGGAATTCTTTCTCGATAGTAATGAACTGTACTTGATCTTGCGTAAAGCATTTCAAAACCTCTTTTTGTACGCCAGTTGGCAGGTTTTCGAATGCGATAGGTTGTTTACCGCGTGCGCAAGCACTGAATGTGAGTGCGCACAGTAGTGTAACTACTAATGTGACTCTTTTCATACTGATTTGTTTTGTGAGTTAATAATTATTTATTCAGCCTTTCTTTGATGGCTTTTGATTCTTTCTCGTAACCAGGTTTGTCGAGCAATGCGAACATATTTTTCTTATATGCCTCTACACCCGGTTGGTTGAATGGGTTAACACCTAATACATAGCCAGAGATACCACATGCGCGCTCGAAGAAATAGATGAACTGACCGATGTTGTACTCGTCAATCTTCTCAAATGAGATATGTATATTAGGTACTCCACCGTCTATGTGTGCTAATTGTGTACCGAGTTCAGCCATTTTGTTTACTTCGTCCACGCGTTTGCCGGCGAGGAAGTTGAGTCCGTCAAGGTTCTCTTCATCCATTGGAACGAGTACTTGCTTGTTAGCCTTCTCAATAGAGATAACTGTCTCGAAGATAGTGCGTTCTCCTTCTTGAATCCATTGTCCCATAGAGTGTAGGTCAGTTGTGAAATCCACGGCTGCAGGGAAAATACCTTTGTTATTCTTGCCTTCTGACTCACCGTATAATTGCTTCCACCACTCAGAGAAATAGTGCAGTTTAGGGTTGAAGTTCACGAGGATTTCTATTTTCTTGCCGCTTTGGTAGAGTGCATTACGGATAGCAGCGTATTGGCATGCGGGGTTTTGCGCGTATGCTATTTCTGCGGCGGTTGCTTTCTCCATGTCTTGCGCTCCCTTAACGAGTGCGTAGATGTCTCCTCCGGCAACTGCGATAGGAAGTAATCCTACTGGAGTGAGTACAGAGAAGCGTCCACCTACATTATCTGGAATGACGAAGGTCTTGTATCCCTCTTTGGTAGCGAGTGAGCGGAGTGCGCCCTTGGCTTGGTCGGTGATTGCTACGATGCGGTTGCGTGCCTCTTCTTTGCCTACTTTTTGCTCAAGAACGGTCTTGAGTAAGCGGAAAGCGAGAGCGGTCTCGGTGGTAGTGCCTGATTTAGAGATGTTTATGATACCGAATTGCTTATCGTCGATAAACTCCATTAGTTCTGCGAGGTAGTCCTCACCAATGTTGTTTCCTGCGTAAACGACATATGGGTTTTTGCGGTCTTTGGCTTGGTATGCGTCGAAAGCCGATGCGAGTGCATCGTTCACCGCGCGTGCGCCGAGGTATGAACCGCCGATACCCGCTACGATAACCACTTCGCATTTCTCGCGAAGCAAGTTAGCGGTGTTTTGGATATCGTCAAGTTGTTCCTTGGTGATAGAAGAGGGGAGAGTTACCCATCCGATGTAGTCGTTACCTGCTCCTTGGCCGTTTTCCAGAAGGGCATTAGCGGCAACGGTTTGTTTTTCTAATAATTCGAGAGTTTCTGCTTGTAAAAAGTTAGCAGCGTTAGTGAGTGTAAGTTTCATATAGTGTTATTGTAGTTTATTTGTTAATGCTTTGATTATTGGTTTG
>JAZNQB010000065.1:0-2708 GCA_045589995.1 Paludibacteraceae bacterium | reverse complement strand
CTGGTTGAGTGGTTTCTTTGTAGCGGGACCCAGGATTGAACTGGGGACCTCATGATTATGAATCATGCGCTCTAACCAGCTGAGCTATCCCGCCATGCCGCTTCTTTTAATCAAAAGCGACTGCAAAAGTACTGCTTTTTTCTGATATACGCAAATATTTATGCATTTTTTTGTAAAAAACAGCACTTTTTTGCTTATTTAACCTACTTGACTACCATTCTTAACAGGCGCAGAGACGGTTGTGACTACTAATTTGCCATCCGCATCCACAGCAGAAAGTATCATACCTTGACTCTCAATACCCATCATTTTGCGAGGAGGGAAATTAGCGATAAAGAGTACTTGCTTTCCTACCAATACGGATGGGTCTGGATACGATTGTGCAATACCAGACAAGATAGTGCGTCCGCCCATGCCGTCATCCAACTTGAACTGTAATAAACGGTCAGACTTCTTCACATTCGTACATTCCAAGACAGTTGCAACACGGATATCTGTTTTGTCAAACTCATCAATATTGGTGTTGTCTTTGATGGGTGCAGGACGCCAATTCTTGAGTGCTTCTTGTTTCTCTGCTTCCTCGTTCTCGGCTTTGATATGTGCCAAACGGTCTAATTGTGCCTGAATGGTCGCGTCTTCAATCTTCTCGAAGAGGAGACTCACTTCGCCTAATGGATTGCCAGCAGATAATAAGTCTATACGACCCAAATCTTCCCAACCAATAGAACCATCCATATTGAGCATGGTCTTGAGTTTCTCTGAAGAGAAAGGCAGGAATGGTTCGAAAGCGATAGCCAAGTTAGCAGCAATCTGTAATGCTACATGCAGCACGGTAGCGGTACGCTCCATATCAGTCTTCGCTAATTTCCATGGTTCGGTATCGGCAAGATACTTATTACCGATACGCGCGAGGTTCATAGCCTCTTTCTGTGCATCGCGGAAACGGAAATTATTGAGCAGTGACTCTAAGGTGTTCTTCACATTCTTGAATTCCTCAATAGTCTCTTTATCATAATCAGTCAGTTCGCCGCAAACAGGTACTTGACCATCAAAGTATTTCTTGGTTAACACCAACGCACGGTTGATGAAATTACCATAGATGGCTACCAACTCATTATTATTACGCGCTTGGAAATCCGCCCAAGTAAAGTCATTATCTTTGGTTTCAGGTGCATTTGCTGTCAATACATAGCGCAGCACATCTTGCTTTCCGGGAAAATCAACCAAGTACTCATTGAGCCATACAGCCCAATTACGAGAAGTAGATATCTTATCACCTTCTAAGTTCAAGAACTCGTTTGAAGGTACATTATCCGGCAAGTTGTAGCCTTGTGCTTTGAGCATAGCAGGGAAAACGATACAATGGAAAACGATATTATCTTTTCCGATGAAATGGAGCATTCTTGTATCTTCTTGCTTCCACCATTTCTCCCAATTACCATATTGCTCCGGCTGAGCATCACACAACTCTTTGGTATTACTGATATATCCGATAGGCGCATCAAACCAAACATAAAGCACTTTACCCTCTGCACCTTCTACAGGCACAGGAATACCCCAATCAAGGTCACGCGTAACAGCGCGAGGTTTGAGGCCGCCGTCTAACCATGATTTGCATTGGCCATATACATTTGGACGCCATTCTTTATGCTCTTGAAGTATCCATTGCTCCAACCATGCTTGGTATTGGTCCAAAGGTAGATACCAGTGTTTGGTCTCTTTCTTTGCGAGCGCATTTCCCGTCTCTGCATTATAAGGGTTGATTAACTCGTCAGGAGAAAGGGTAGCACCACATTTCTCGCATTGATCTCCGTACGCGCCTAACGCGTGGCAGCGCGGGCACTCTCCTTTTATATTACGGTCAGTGAGGAAATGCCCTGTCTCTGGATCGTAGAACTGCTCACTCGTTTCCTCAATAAACTGACCATCTTCATACATCTTGCGGAAATAATCTGCCGCAAAAGCATGATGGATGTCTGAGGTCGTGCGTGAATAGATGTCATAACTAATACCGAACTGCTCAAACGATTCTTTGATGAGCTGATGGTAACGGTCCACTACTTGTTGGGTGGTGATACCCTCTTTGCGGGCACGAATAGTGACAGGAACGCCATGCTCGTCACTTCCTCCAACGAAAAGAACTTCTTGCCCTTTCAAACGAAGATAACGAGCGTAAATATCAGCAGGAACATATACTCCGGCAAGGTGCCCGATATGCACTGGACCATTCGCATAGGGCAGTGCAGCGGTGATTAAAGTGCGATTAAATGCCATATTTTTGTGTGTTTTTGTGCAGAATGATAAAAAAATTTGCTTGTTTCAAGTTTTTTTTGTAATTTCGCAGCCGATTATTGTTTTAATGCTAAATAGTGGGCTTTAGAAATCGCCTGCAAAGGTACTACAAAAAAATGAGAAATACAAATTATTCTGTGAAAAAACTTCAATCATATTTTATTCTGCTCGCAATGTTACTGTTTGCTGCAGTAGCAAATGCAAAGGTTTACAACTATGTGGGGGCATATGCGAATATAGGTGAGTGGACAATGTTAACTTCTCAAGCGCAGGTGGGACATAGCTTGGGAGTAGCAGGTGGAGTAGGAGGAATGTATGAGTTGCAAGTAGGACCACAATATGGACAAACACGATTTTTGTTTAATATGGGAGTCGGAGCATTGGGAGGTATGACAGGTTTTATGCAGAGCACTAAT
>JAZNQB010000064.1:0-3447 GCA_045589995.1 Paludibacteraceae bacterium | reverse complement strand
TGTCTTTGTTTAATATATGCAAATCTCTGTTATGTAGCGGCATTTGTTCGCCCAGTAGCAGGTTACGGAAGAAACGCTCCAAGTATTGCGGTGAGTTATTGATACCAAGTCGCGCGTTCTTATAATTGGCGCGCACGAGCGCGTTTCTAAAGAACCATGAGTGTTGCTCAAAGAGCGTATTATCTATATTTTGGAATCCAATGGAACGAAGATACTTGATGGTAAAAACCGCTGTAGTACGTGTGTTGCCCTCACGGAAGGGATGGATTTGCCAGATATTCGCCACAAAAGCAACAATATGACGAATCGCATCGGGAAGAGCGAGGTTGGAGTAGTCAAACTGCTTCTCTTGCTCCAAATCATACTCCAGCGTTGCTTGCAACTGTGCACAACTGGCGTAGAGCACCGTGTCGCCGTCCAATACCCATTCTTTTTTGGTTATGTCGTAGTCTCGGAACTGCCCTGCGTGCTTGAAGACACCTTTGAATATCTGGCGATGAATAGCCGCAAAGCCAGCCACGCTGAATGTAAACGATTGCTCACTAAGCAACTTAGTGATATTCATTGCTACTTTATCCGCCTCCTCTTTCTCATCATCATCCGGCAAACGGATTTCTTTCGCTTGGTAGTATGTCTTTATCCTTTTTTCCGCTTCATCAGCACTAATCTGCCCCTCTATATGCTCTTGGGCGGTTTGCTTGAGGAAATCAGAAACGGTCAGTTGATCAACGGCTTGCAGACCGATAGCCGTACGCCAATAGTCTGCACGCTCGCGCACAGATGGCTCCGGAGTTCGAAGATACTTTTCAAACTCCAGAATGTACGGGTTTTCTATGTCGTGCTTTTTAGCCATAAATGCTTATTCTTACAGCAGCTTCTTCACCTGCTCGTAGACATTTTGGGCGGTGAAGCCGAGTTTCTCGTCGAGCACTTTGTATGGTGCGGAGAAACCAAAGCTATCAAGTCCCCACACTTTGCCGTTCTCGCCAACGAGTCCTTCGAGTGTGCAAGAGAGCCCTGCTGTCATGCCGAAACGCTTGATACCTTGTGGCAGCACTTCGTTTTGGTAGGCTTTGTCTTGCTGGCGGAAGAGTCCTTCGGATGGCACGCTCACTATCTGCAGGCGTATTCCTTCTGCGCGTAGCAGTTCGGCACCGCTCATGAGGGTACTCACTTCGCTACCCGAGGCAATCATCACCACTTGTGGGTTCTCGTCTTTGGAAACGATATATCCACCTTTGCTTACTCCTTCGAGCGATACATTAGGTATATTGGGTATGTCTTGTCGGCTAAGGATGAGTGCGGTTGGTGTATCGGTATTCTCCATAGCCAATCGCCAAGCGAGTGTTGTCTCTTCCACATCGGCTGGTCGTAGTACGAGCATGGATGGTTTGCCGCTATGGTTGTGCAATTTCTCCATGAGTCGTATCTGTGCTTCTTGTTCGACGGGTTCGTGTGTAGGTCCATCTTCGCCTACGCGGAACGCGTCGTGGCTCCATATGAACTTAACGGGCAGTTCCATTAGTGCAGCCATACGGACGGCAGGTTTCATATAATCGCTGAAGACGAAGAAAGTGCCGCATGCAGGGATGATACCTCCGTGGAGCGACATTCCAATCATGACACAAGCCATCGTGAGTTCGCTTACGCCGGCTTGTAGGAACTGTCCGCTGAAGTCGCCTTTTTGTATAGCATGTGTCCTCTTGAGGAATCCATCTGTCTTATCGGAGTTAGACAGGTCGGCTGAACTGACAATCATATTGCCCACATTCTCTGCAAGGTATGCGAGGACAGTAGCGCTGCCATTGCGTGTGGCAGCTCCTGCTTTCTGGGTGATAAGACTCCAGTCGATGCAAGGTGTCTCGCCTGACATGAAGGTTTCGTATTCATTTGCTGCGAGTGGGTTAACTTGCTGCCATTCGTAGTAAGCGGCATAGCGTGCGTTCGTTAGTTCGCGCAACTCAGCCGCGCGGCGGTCGTATAGGTCGCGTACCTCTTTGAAGATAACAAATGGGTCGTTGGGGTCACCGCCGAGGTTCTCGATGGTCTTCTCAATGCTGGCGCCTGACTTGCTGAGCGGTTGTCCGTGGGTGGAACATTGGTTCTCGAAGTTGTCTCCTTCTGCAGTGACGCAACCTTTTCCCATTATGGTGTGCCCGATGATGAGTGTAGGGCGTTGTTTTTCTGCTTTGGCTTGCTGGAGTGCTTCGCGTATGGCATCTGGGTCATTGCCGTCTATCTCCAGTACGAACCAGTTCCATGCTTTGTATTTCGCTGCCACATCTTCGGAAGTCACCTCGTCGCAACTGGTAGATAGTTGGATAGAGTTACTGTCGTAGAACATGATGAGGTTGTCCAGTCCGAGGTGTCCTGCCAATCGTCCTGCGCCTTGTGAAATCTCTTCTTGAATACCTCCGTCAGAGATGAACGCGTAGATAGTAGGGTTGTGTATAGCACCGAAGCGGGTGTTGAACCACTTAGCGGCGATGGCTGCTCCTACAGCGAAAGTGTGTCCTTGCCCTAATGGTCCTGAAGTGTTTTCTACCATTCGCTCAATATTACGCTCTGGGTGTCCGGGGGTGACAGAACCCCATTGGCGTAGGTTCTGCAAGTCGGTTAGTGTATATTTGCCTGCCAAGCATAACTGTGCATAGAGCATTGGTGACATATGTCCAGGGTCTAAGAAAAAGCGGTCTCGTGCTTCCCATTGTGGGTTTTCAGGGTCGTATTCCAGAAACTCAGAGAAGAGCACATTGATGAAGTCTGCACCACCCATGGCTCCGCCTGGGTGTCCGCTTTTAGCTTTTTCTACTGCTGCTGCGGCGAGGATACGGATGTTATCCGCCGCACGAGTCATTAGTTCTTTTGTGTTCATGTCTTATTGGTCTTGTTAGTCAAATTAGTCCAATTAGTCCAATTGGTTAAAAATTCACTCCTATGTAGTAGTCTAATCCCCATGCAATGTTATCTCGCCTGCCGAAACCGGGGATGTAGATGGGTTTGTATTCGCTGGCAGGCAGTCCTTCTGCTTGGCGCGTAAAGAGACATTTGAATCGCCCCATCCAACCCATTGTAAATCCTTTGCACACCTCCACTTGGCATCCCGCAACTATCTCTCCCCAACAATCAGCGGAGGTAGTAGTGAGTAGTGGGGATTGAGTATTGAGTAGGGTATGTTGTGCAGATTGTATGCTTGTGCCAAGGCGCAGTCCTATGAGTAACGCGTGTGGTGACTCGGGATGTTTCTTGAGTGGGTTGAGGTCACATCCTACGCGGAAGAATCCTCCTTGTCCTCGGTACGCGATACTATCTCCTAATGTGATGGTGCCGCGCGTAGGGTCGTTTGTTGTTGCGGGGAGCGAACCTGCGTATCCTACTTCGAGGGTAGGGTAGAAGCGATTTTTCAATCGGCAGTTAACAGCTATCTCGTAATGTTGTAAGTGTGCT
>JAZNQB010000063.1:0-6537 GCA_045589995.1 Paludibacteraceae bacterium | reverse complement strand
CCATTAGATTTAAGTGTTGCATCATATATTATGGCTGTATATGGCATAATGACGATTATGAGTTATTGGGTCAATATCCAGGTAATCCAATGTGTTAGTAGTATTTTTACAACGATTATTCTTTGTATTGCTCTTTTTGTGACTATAGGAGACAATGGTACTTTTCCTTTTTGGGGCTATCATTGGGATAAATCTATATTTGTATATTTACAGTCTCCTCAGGAGGTTCTGGCATGTGCCGTATGGTGGCAATGGTTTGTGGCGGTGATACTATTCTTTGGCATGTTATCCGCATGGGGATGGGTAGCATTAAGATATCTGAAATGGGATAATGTGCCTGTAATGAATAAGATGAGAACTCGTTTGTGCCAAACGATAGTTTGGCTTGTGTTAATAGGATGCCTCTTTTTCCCTATTCGCGGGAGTCTGACAGTCAGCACGATGAATACGGGTCGTGTGTATTTCTCTGATAATCAGATGTTAAATCAAGCAGCTATTAATCCGCTCTTTAATATCATTGAGTCCTTAAGTGAAAATACATTTGATGTCGCGAAATATACTTATATGCCTACGGAGGAAGCCCAACGACACACTCAAGCATTATTACCCGATAATAGGTGGGAAAAGAAGAATGATATTTTTACAACTCCGCGACCTAATATTGTGTTGGTTATATTAGAAAGTTTCTCTAGTAACGCTTATGAGGCAATGCCAAATCTTATGCGTTTGACGGAAGAGGGCATATATTTCTCCAATGCATATTCCAGTAGTTATCGCACGGATCGTGGTATAGTTTCGCTCATGAGTGCATTCCCTGGGCAACCCACTAGTTCTCTCATGACAGTGCCATCTAAATCACAAAACCTACCACAAATAGGCAAAGTGTTAAAGCAAGAAGGGTATGTCTCGCATTTCTATTACGGTGGAGATGAGGATTTTACCAATATGCGTTCGTATCTAATAGATGGTGGGTTTGATAATCGTGTGGTGGATAAGGATTTTCCTATACAGGAACGCATCAGTAAATGGGGCGTGCCAGATCATGTTGTATTGGATAGAGCAGCCACAGAAATACTTAAACATTATGAGGAATATCCAAAGAGCAAATACTTTGATGTGATTTTGACACTAAGTAGTCACGAACCATTTGAAGTACCCTATACATCAGATTTCTCTCACCCTTACCTTAATTCGGTGGCGTATACGGATAGTTGCTTAGGGGCTTTTGTGGCTTCACTCAAGGAAAATCCGTTATGGGATAGTACTATCGTTATCTTGTCACCAGATCATGGGTATCCCTATCCCAATGGTGTGACTCGCTATGACCCATTACGCTATAGGATACCGATGGCAATAATAGGTGGTGCAGTTAGAAAACCGATATGTAATACAACCCTTTGCTCACAAATAGACTTGATTCCTACTATATTACATGCAATGGGATTGGACTCGCAATCATATCCCTTTTCGAAGAATATCTTAGATTCTACTCAAGCAGAGTTCGCCTTTTATGCCTTTAATGATGGATATGCGTTATTGATGCCTCAGGATACATTAATAATGGATGCTAAAGCCAAAATGGCATTGCATGAAACCAATGACTCCATTAAACAACAAGCGCAGGCATTCATGCAATGTATCATGGAAGAGATAGAAAAAATGTAAGTGTCGCCAAAGTTATTTAGGGCTCGTAATAGAATTCTGGTCTTGATCCATATAAATCAAACAACTGATTAAGCAAAATAGGTATAAGCCTTTGCTGATGTATAGTGGTGGCTCAAGTAACGAGAAAATTGTAAATATCAAAAGGGCGACTCCTCCCCAATAGTTTTTTGTATTATAGCACTGTATGCCTATGCATATATATAGGGCAAGTGTGATTATTGCTGCAATAATGCCGGCATGTGCCCAGTCTGCCAACCATTGGTTGTGAGGCAACATATGTGCTTTTGGCTTCCAATCTTTTACTTCCATGGTTTTGTCAATTTCTCCAATATGAGGCCAATATTTCTCGTCGATAGTTTTGCAAATTTCAATAGGATTTAATGCTCCTGCTCCTGCTCCTTTTAGAGGTTTGACTTTTATATAGCGTATTGTGTTTTCGTGCAATTGCCCGCGTACTTGGTCGTTCCCATATTGATATAAAAAATCTTGGGCATAATAAAAACCAAAGGCACTTAAAATACAAACTACACATGCAATGGATATTTTTAGTTTGAAACTGGAGGATATGTATATGAGGTTGCTTATAAGAATTATCGTGGAATAGATGATTCCCATGCGCGATTGTGTGATTAAGGTTAGAATACATGCGCCAGTCCATAAGTATATCCATACATATGGGCTTAGGTTGTTTTTCTTGTATAACCATATTGCGATAGGCGTAGCAATAAAAATAGGAAGTAGGTTATATGACGGATGAATATAACCTTTCATCCCTCCTAAGAAGCGATAAATCCATGTGTAGCTGGCTACGCCTTCTACATGTTTCTTTTGTAAGATAGGCCACTCCCATATGGGCAGTTGAATTTCAAACGAAGTAATAATCCACGATATGAGACTTAAGCCTATAAATATACAAGATGAGTAGCATAGCAACTTGAGGATTGGTATGTATTCTTCCTTTTTGAATTGAATAAAGCACGGAATGAATGCCATACTTGCTAATACAAAACCATTGTCGATCAAGAATTGTAGTCCTTTTTTGGAAGCAGGTGACCATAACAAAGAAATAGCATACCATGCCAAGTAAAGCAAGGCAGAAACAAAGAAAGGAGTGATATGTATCTTGGGGCGCTCTTTGACGAGATAAATGATCAGGCAAAGGAATAATATACCAACTCCTATATACATCACTATAGGTATATATAATACGGCTATCAGTTCAAAAGCGAATGCGGTGATTAGCAATTGGCGGTGCCAAATCTTAGAATCCCATTGAGTGGAAAATATCTGTATAATCCAAGGACTGAAGATGAGCAATCCTAATAAGCATAAAATAGTATCTATCATTGTTTGCTTTTTATGTATCGTTTAATCATTTGTAGTTTACGCCAGAGATTGAGTGGTTTATTACTCATATACTCTTGGTGGTGTGCAATAAAATCATCAATTGCGTCTAATACTCGTGCGGAGTTCTTTCCGTCTCGATGTGCTTCGTGGAAAGTGGTATATGTATTAATGGCACTCATAAGTTCGGATGGCTTTTGTAGTGCCTTTCTAATAGCAGGTCCAATTTCATCCGTCTTCTGCACATCAATGAGGAATGGTCCCGGATGTGTGTTGCGAAGAGTGACTACAGGCTTCATAGTCATCAAATATTCTACAATTAAACTACTGCTGTCACATAAAAGAACATCTGTTTGCTGGAATGTCTTGAATCCTTCATTATATCGTTGAAAATGTACATTGGTATATTTCTTGTCCAAAGCCTCAAATTCTTCCAATAATGTAGGATCATCTAATAAAGGATGAAAAGTGATAATCCAATCCCATTCTTCTGTAGCTGCTAAATGGTCAATCACAGGTCCCATCTCCCAGGCAGAAGAAATACCTTTGCTAAAAGTAGGCGCGTACAAAATACAAGGGCGGGTACGCTTGATATTCGTAGAGTTCGGACTATTAAAGAAAGTATCTACTTTACACCATCCTGTCTCATATATCTTGAAATATCCCTCTTTTTGGGATAATTCCGTAAAGTATGGCGTACTACTCTCGCCTTGTGTGCAATAAATATCCCACCAACCGCGCAGCGTAAAATGGTCATCGATATCTTCAATTCGTTTGCGCATAGGATAACCATGAAAAACCTCTACTTTGACGCCAGGGAAGAATGGGTAAACCCAATTACCCGGGGCAATAACGGCAATCGGATTGAATTGCTTTACTGCTTGCAAAGTGGTCAGTCTTATTTCGTATTCTCTTAGTAAATCGGGACAACTATACTCCAACCACCACGCTGCCTTATCCCCACGACGAAGAATCTCCTCTTCTAAAGGGCGCAAGATGCTATATGCATAACTATGGGAAGCAAAAAGAAGGTAATGTTTCATTGGATTGTTGATTGGATGTTAAAATAATAAGAGTTCCCATCTAAATCGGTATGCACCTTTTCGGTGCTAATGGCATGCTTACGCGCAAATTTCTTCCAAAAAACTTTTCTGTATCTGCGCATGAGCGATACATGTATGGGGGTGCAATCTATACCTCGTGCTTTGATGTATTGTGATGTGAGGTAGTCTGCTACATCTGGTTGTAACCATAATCCAGCCATATTTCTCAATCCCCTTTGGATGCTTACTTCCCCTTGGTACATACGATTGGTGTCTACAAAAGCGAACCCTTTTTTTGTTTGTAATATATTACCAGGTGTATAATCGCAAAGCATTATGCCTGCTTGGTGTAGTCTTGCTGTCAGTTGAGCGAAAGCAGTTACATCTGTTTGTATTTCGCTAAGTGCCTTATTGCCCCAATGGTATAGCGTGCGACCTTCTTGGTATAAACAAATATAATAGCATATTCCAATACCCCATAAAGAAGTGGATTGTATATATGCAATATTCTCGGGAGAATCAAATCCGGTTTGGCGGAGTATATCCGAATGGAGCCATGCCCTTAATCCTTTGCTTTTTCTAAAGAAACGATAGACGAATTGATTTAGAAAGCGCGGTTTGCGATATTCCTTTATGCACATCTTAATGCCATCTATTTCTATTGCATATAGATGATTACGACCAGCGTGTATGAGTGTACCGCCAGCAATCAATTCACTAATGTGCTCAAAATGAGAATGTAGATGTTTATATTTAGGATTGAGTAATAGCATATACTCGTTCAATGATGGTTTGGGGTGAGATAGATAGGCATCTATAATCGCTGAATTTACATTTCTTATTTCCGTAGATAGAGCATGGACGGCACGGTAGGTCTTCGCGCTGAATGCAATCTTCACTATTTTGTCCCCACCCAGTAAAACCTGCATTAGGATGGGTGGCTCCCCAGATAGAAAGGACGCGAGTACCGGCTATTGATGCAAGATGCATATTGGCAGAGTCCATAGTAATCATACATCGGAGGTGACGCATAATCTCGATTTCCTCTGGTAGGGTATGTTGGTCAACTAATGAATACGCATTCTTATATTTCTTTGCCCATTGGTCTAAGATAGTTTTTTCTTTTTGTCCGGCACCAAATAAATATATTGGTTCTCCTATTTTATCTATTTCTTGCACTATGGTTTCCATTTTCTCGAGAGGATAAATCTTACCCTTATGAGCAGCAAATGGTGCGATGCCAAATCCCACACGCTTGAGAGTCTCCTTAGAAGATGAAATAGAGAGTGAGAAATCAAACCCTAATCGGTGTAAAACATTCATATAACGCTGAATGCTTGTGGGAAGAGCTTTTTTGTAGTGCGTATGGGTTAATAACCATTTCTCAAGGCGCCCTTTGCGAATAGCTGCTACACGCAGACCACTGAACTTCATTCGCCAGCATATCCACTTAGTCCTGAGCACATCGTGCATATCAGCAACTGCGTCAAATTCCTCATAATGAATGTCATGCAATAAACGATTCAGTCCTTTAATACCTTTGTGTTTCCCCTTTAAATCGGCACCATAAAAAAGCACATTGGCAGGCATGTTGTCAAATAGGGATGATACTTGCTTGCGTGAGAGTATAGTCACTTGCCAATCAGGGAAAGTGATAGCCAACTGGTGAATGACGGGCACCAACATCGCCACATCACCCAAAGCAGAAAACCGTATAACTAATAAACGCTTCAAGTTCTTTCTATTTCTTATTATATAATATAGGATTGAGTGTTGGATCGTTGTACATTTTCATCTGGCGATATACCTTCATGATGCGTTCTCCAGAGGCATAATCTGCCAGTAATTGACTAATGGATGTGGTCATGTCGGTCAGTTGTTCTTGTAAAACCGCTAACTTCTGCACGCACTTATTATGTTGCTCTTCGCTTACATCAGTGCGATTGACTTGCTCTTGCATATGATAAATCTTGATATGCAATATGCTTAACCTGTCCACAGCCCATGCTGGACTCTCTGTATTAATTTTAGCATTGTCTTTAGCAGGAATAGCATGGAATTGTTCCCAAAAATAAGTGTCAATGCGCTCTACTAAATCGGTACGGTCTTGATTGCTCTTGTCAATGCGGCGTTTTAGCGCTAACGCGTCAACTGGGTCAATCTGTGGATCACGAATGATATCTTCTAAATGCCACTGAACGGTGTCAATCCAATTCTTTAAATATAAATCATGTTCAATACATCCTTGTGGATAAGGGTTGGCAATAGGAGTATCTACATCATTTGTTTGATGATAGTCAAGAATAACTGTCTTGAAAATCTGATTGCTTAGTTCTACAAAATTCATTTCTATTTATAGTTAGTTAATATTCCGTTTTTTGCAATAGTGAACATGGCACTCACTTGATTGCCCCATTGGGTGCCAAAGTCAGCAGCAATGCGTAACCCAAATTGTAAGCCCCACGCTTTTTCTACTGTCTTTTCT
>JAZNQB010000062.1:0-4481 GCA_045589995.1 Paludibacteraceae bacterium | reverse complement strand
CACAAGTCAATCACGAGTCAATCACGAGTTAATCACGCATCCTTCTACATCCTATATATACTTTTGTATATATCCCGTGATTTTAACAACACACCCTACACTCTACATCGTCCTTACTGTCCTTAAAGTCCTTAGGGACCTCACGGACCTTATCGTTCTGCCCGTCCTTCCTTTCCCTATTTTATCTAATTGGGCTAGTGCTTCTAGTTGGGCTAAAAATCTAAAAATCTAGAACTCTAGAAATCTATCACCAGTAGCAGCATTGCCGTTTTTGATTACACAAAAAACACCTAATTTTATTAAAAAAATAAAAAAAAGTTATTAATATTTGCATATGTTCAAAAAAAGCAGTACCTTTGCAGCCGATTTTGACTACATATGTGCATGCGTTCACACGCGTGGGCAAAACAAACAAAAATATAACAAAACATTTAAAATACCATGCAAAAACGAAATCTGTCTTTTGCGCAGCTCTTTAATCTAAGTTTCGGCTTCTTTGGTGTGCAGATTGCGTATGCACTACAGAGCGCGAATATCTCTCGTATCTTCGCTACATTAGGAGCTGACCCTCACACACTTAGTTTCTTTTGGATTCTCCCACCATTGATGGGAATGATCGTTCAGCCTATCGTAGGCAAGTATTCGGATAAGACTTGGAATCGCCTTGGTCGTCGTAAACCATACCTGCTTGTGGGCGCACTCATCGCTGTGGCAGTCATGTTGCTCTTGCCAAACGCAGGTAACTTCACCTTTACTCAATCACTCTTCTTGGGATTGAACGCAGCCATGTGGTTCGGGTTGTTCTCTCTTATGTTCCTGGATACATCCATTAACATCGCTATGCAGCCATTCAAGATGATGGTGGGCGATATGGTGAATGAGGAGCAGAAGGGTACCGCTTATGCTATTCAGTCTTTCCTCTGTAATGCAGGTTCGCTCGTGGGATATATCTTCCCAATTTTCTTTACATGGATTGGTATAGCGAATACAGCGCCGGAGGGCGTAGTACCTGATTCAGTTAAGTGGTCCTTCTATATCGGTGCTTTAATCCTCATTCTCTGTTCATTATATACGTTTGTGACAGTTAAGGAATTGAACCCACAAGAGTATGCAGAGTTTCATGGCTTGGAAGAGAAAAAGGAGGAACAGAAAGAGGAAACTAATTTTATCAAACTGCTTATCAATGCCCCTTCTACTTTCTGGACAGTAGGCCTCGTGCAGTTCTTCTGCTGGGCAGCTTTTATGTATATGTGGACCTATTCCAATGGAGCTATCGCAGAGAACTGCTTCGGTTGGACCACAGGCAATGCATCCGACGCAGCTTTCCAAACAGCAGGTAACTGGGTGGGTGTTTGCTTTGCTATTCAGGCAGTTGGCTCGCTCATATGGGCTGCGCTCTTGCCTAAGTTAGAGCATTGGTGTGGCAATAAAGGGGCATATGCTATTTCGCTCATCGTGGGTGCAGTAGGATTTGTATCTATTTGGTTTGTGACGGACCCATATGTGCTCTGGCTCAGTTATGCGCTCATCGGCGCTGCATGGGCAGCTATGCTCGCATTGCCGTTTACTATCCTCACCAACTCCCTCAAGGGCGACAATATGGGATACTATTTAGGTCTCTTCAACTGCACTATCTGTCTGCCACAGATTATCGCAGCATTGTGTGGTGGAGTACTCCTTAAATATATGTGCGCACATGTGCAAGCAGGGATGTTGGTCGTAGCAGGTGTATTGCTCGTCCTCGGCGCGGCAAGTGTATTCTTGATTAAAGAAGGAAAAAAATAATAATCCAAATAATAACTTTATAATAACAAATTTATCTTTTATGAAAAACAATTTACTACTAAGTGTCATTGCTGTGCTGGTCGCTGCGCTTGCACTCACTTCTTGTGAGAAGCCATCGAATGTCACAGAAGTGTGCACAGACATGGTGAAGCAGAGTATGCACAAATCGGCTCGCAGTCTTGCGCAGCTGGACGGAGAAGTACTCTCTATCTGTGAGTATGAGTTCCTCGGTGGAGTGAATGACAACCGTTTAGTGTATCGTACCATTGCTTTTGGTAATGGCTTTGACCAACCTAAAAAAGTGGACACACTCACCTATGAGTATGGCGAGTGGGGTGAAGGCAACAATTCTTACTCCTTGTATGTCATTCCTCCTGCAGGAGAACCATACACCTTATGGTACGAGGGTAACGCATTCATTACACCTGATGGCAAGAAAATAGGTGGTGAAGGAATGGATGTTATGGCGCGAGTAGAGAAATGGGAAAAGGTAATCGCTACATTCCCAAATAATAAATGGGAGGGCACATATAGTGCCGAGTTTGTTACAGATAGCGTCTTTAGAGATTCTATCAAAGCAACATTTATCCCACCTATGTCATTCAAATATGATACTATCAAGGTGTTCGATAAACTTGATACAGTAAGCGCGGATACAACATGCTATTATAGTATTGAACTCAAGCGTGACGCTCAATTCGCTAATACAGGTACTTTCTACAAGAAGAGTGTGCGCTCTACATATGACCGCGAAACCAAACAGGTAAACATCATTAGCGAGACTGTGACAGAGTATGACTGCAAATGGTTCTTCTCTGAAGTGTCTTCAGATAGCAAGTTTACTATTACACTCCAAAATGTCAATGACGAAAAGCAGGGAGAAAAAATGAGTATTTCTAAATATAAAACGGATGAGGCAGGCAAGGCTCTTGAGTTCCTGCTTAATGGAGCAACATTTAAGCATCCGGAACTTCCTTAATCTGCTAACTATCAAAAATCATTAGAACAATGAAAAAGAATAATCTCAATATACTTCGTTCTATTTCCCTTGCCCTCTTGCTGATGGTGGGCTCAATAGCCGCTTTTGCACAAAATACGGCGAATGGTGTAGTGCTTGATGCTGCTAACGGGGAACCTATCATCGGTGCATCAGTACTCGAAATAGGCACAACTAACGGTACAATTACTGATTTTGACGGTAATTTTACACTCATCGTTAAACCGGGCTCCAAACTGGCTATCTCATATATGGGTTACAAAACCCAAGAGTTGCCTGCTGCTCAAAATATGGTGGTTAAACTGGGTGAAGACTCCGAGCTTCTTGAGGAAGTCGTAGTCGTTGGTTATGGTGTTGTGAAGAAAAACGACGCTACTGGCTCTGTTACCGCCATCAAACCAGATGATATGAATAAAGGTCTGCAGACCACTGCACAAGACATGATCCAAGGTAAAATAGCCGGTGTCAACATCGCTACCAGCGGTGGTAAACCAGGTGAAGGAGCTACCATCCGTATCCGTGGTGGATCATCTCTTAACGCTTCTAACGACCCACTTATCGTCATCGACGGACTCGCTATGGATAACAATGGTATCCAAGGTGTATCTAACCCACTCTCATTAGTTAACCCTGCTGATATTGAGACATTTACAGTCCTCAAAGATGCGTCTGCAACTGCTATCTACGGTTCACGCGCATCCAATGGTGTCATCATCATCACCACCAAGAAAGGTAAAGCAGGACAGAAAATGAAAGTGACATACGATGCGAATGTTAGCTTCGGTAGCGTGCTCAAGCACCTCGATGTGCTCACTGGAGACGAACTCCGTGCATACGCCACAGGTGCAGGTCAGTCTGCTAAGTCTAACTACTACCTTATGAATGATAATGTAGATTGGTTCGACCAAATCTACCGCACCGCTATTTCTACCGACCACAATATATCTCTCATGGGTGGTGTGAAGAATAATGTAGTGGATATGCCATACCGCGCATCTATAGGTTATACACTCAATAATGGTGCTGTTAAGGGCTCACAAATGCAGCGTGTGACTGCTTCGCTCAACCTCAACCCTTCATTCCTCGATAATCACTTGATTATCAACTTCAATGCGAAGGGTATGTATATCTATAATAGCTATGAACCAGGTATCGCAGGGGCATACCTCGATAAGGATCCTACACAGCCAATCTACTCTTCTGGAGACCTCACAAACATCTACGGCGAGCAAATATCTGCAGGTGTAACAGATGGTAAGAATTACTATATTACCAAGGATGAGTTAGATACCCACTGGGGTGGATTCTTCCAACCATTAGGTACCGTTTCAAATGCGGAAGGTCCATTCCAAGATCCTAACTGGATGTATAACCTCAAGTCGGGGGCTAACCCACTCGCACAATTAGAGCACCAATCAAATACTTCAGATGCAGGCCAGTTCGTGGGTAACTTAGAGGCTACCTACAAGGTACACGGCTTCGAGGACCTTATTCTCCATGCTAATTTCGGTGCGGACTACTCATTTGGTAAGTCAACCAACATAAATAGCATGTTCGGTACTGCAAACCACTACACAGGATGGGAAGGATATGAGCAGAAAATGAAATACAACCTCCAATTCAACTGCTACGCACAATATACACATGATTGGGAGCAAGAGCAACAGCACTTCGATATCATGGCAGGTTATGAGTGGCA
>JAZNQB010000061.1:0-2739 GCA_045589995.1 Paludibacteraceae bacterium | reverse complement strand
CACCAGGAATCGAACCGGGGACACAAGGATTTTCAGTCCTTTGCTCTACCAACTGAGCTATGGCACCTCGCCCTTTCTCGCGAAAAGTGGGTGCAAAAGTACTGCTTTTTTTTGACATACGCAAATATTTTTGCATTTTTTTGCGAAAAAGGTTCAATTTTCTTGTTTTTCTCTCTAATTTTAACTACCTTTGCACCCGAAAAGTCATTAAACGACCATTTTTATGCTACAACTACAAGTTATTGCCCATGCCCATAATGGACACACCGATAAGTTTGGTATTCCTCGTCAGTCACGCACCGATAGTCCAATCATAACGCGTATTGTGTTTACGCCTGCTTTTCGTGTGCGTGAAGCGCTACGCGGTATAGAGGATTATAGTCATTTATGGCTTGTGTGGGGTTTTAGTCAGGTGTCGCAAGCTAATCATTCCTCGGATGTGCAGGCAGAGGGTTGGTCGCCTACTGTGCGCCCACCCCGATTGGGAGGAAATACACGAGTTGGTGTTTTTGCTACTCGTTCTCCGTTTCGCCCTAATCCCATTGGATTGACAAGTGTTCGATTAGTGGGAATAGAGGAACATCCGCAGGAAGAAATGGTGTTGCTGGTAAAGGGTGCAGACTTATTGGATGGCACACCTATTTATGATATTAAACCTTACCTCTCTTTTTCAGATAGTCATCCTGATGCGCAGAATGGTTTTGCAGAGCAGACCAAAGATTATCGCTTGGAGGTTATTTGGGATGATTTTAAGGAGCAACCAAACCTCGTTAAAACCTCGTGCAAACCTCGTAAAAACATAGTTGCAATTCAGGAGGTTCCACAGGCAGTAAAAAACGATATTGATTATATTTTGTCGCAAGACCCGAGACCTGCCTATCAAAAAGATCCACTCCGTGAGTATAAATTAGATTATGCTGGTTATAGGGTAACTTTTACGGTTCGGGATAATGAATTGCGAGTAAAAAGTCTTGAAATGATATAATACACGGATAATTGGCAAAAATAATATGTTTTTTTTTGTGTATGTCATTTTTTATTTGTATCTTTGCACCCGATTTTTTGTAATACAAACAATTCCAATATAACATACTCAATCATGAAAAAAATAACACTTCTTTTTCTTTGCTCATTTTTGTTCTCGCTTTGCCCTGTAGTAAAGGTTAAAGCCGCTGATGTGGGAGTGCCTTCTCAGTGTGAAGATGTAATGTTGCAGGCTTTTTACTGGGATAGTTATAAGCTTGACAAATATGGCAAAACAATTTGGATTAATCTTCTCAAAGATACAGCCGCTATCAATGCTAATTTTGATCTTGTATGGCTTCCGCCCAGTGCAAAAGGTGGTGGAGTGGGCTATTATCATCAATGCCTCAGTGACCAGAATAGTGACTGGGGACGGAAAATAAATTTGCAAAAACTGATTCAAGGTCTTCGCGCTGGTGGCACAAAGGTGATAGCAGATGTCGTTATTAATCACCGAGGCAATAAGTCCAGTTGGTGTGATTTCCACGAAGATGACTTCACTTTTCTCTATGGCGGTAAGTTCCAATTAACCGAGGAGCATATCTGTTCGGGAGATGAGTGCTTTACGGATGCTTCTTCCAGTTGCAAAGGTGGTACACTACGCGGTGCAGCAGATACTGGAACTAATGACAGCGGCGCACGTGATTTAGACCATACTTCTACTTATGTACAGTCTTGGGCAAAAGCATACCTGAAATGGTTGATGGGTAATATGAAATATGAGGGTTTCCGCTATGATATGACCAAGGGCTATAATGGTAAGTATCTGAAGATGTACAATGAGGCGGTTCAACCATATATTTCCGTTTCTGAATTTTGGGATGGAACTCTTCCGCAATTAAATCACTTGAATGCTGCAGGTTTTAATACAATGGTATTTGATTTTCCATTGAAATATGTGCTATCTAATGCTATTGTTAAAGGCTCTTACGGCCTGCTCAAGAAGCCAACTAACTCTCTTCGTGGTAAAGGGTATGCTAAGTATGCTGTTACTTTTATTGATAATCACGATACTTTTGAGCGTTCTGATAGCAAGGATAATCAGTTTGGTGGCTATAATGTAGATTTGAAAAATGCTAATGTAAAAGCACAAATACTACAAGCAAATGCCTATATCCTCATGATGCCAGGTATCCCATGTGTGTTCTGGCCACATTGGAAGTCTTATCAAAAAGAGATTAATGAGATGATTGCTATTCGTAAACTGGTAGGAATACATTCGGAGTCTGAGGTGACGGATGAGACAAGTGGTGCACAAGCTTATAGCGCAGTTATACATGGTCACCGAGGTAAAGTTATTCTTCGTCTTGGACAAGGACGAGAGATAAGTGCTCCAGCGGGATACCGTATAGCGGCAATAGGAAATCATTACTCTATTTATGTAGAAGAAGGACAAGCTGTTCCTGAGGTAAAAGTGGATGATGCAGCACCAATAAAGTTCATGCAAGATGGTCAGCTCTTTTTACGCAGAGACGGACAAGTATATAATATGACAGGACAGAGAGTGCAGTAACACTCTTTGTTTATGTTTACATATTGAAACACGAATTAAAATATAAATCAAGATATTACGAATGAAGAAATTATCATTTTTAATTGCAATGGCACTTTGTGCGCTCGTGATGAATGCACAGAGCTTTGGTATTCTCGTGAATGGAGATACCTATTTCGCTGGTGAACCAGCTGGTGAGTTTGAGGGATTCACTCAGTATTTAG
>JAZNQB010000060.1:0-4735 GCA_045589995.1 Paludibacteraceae bacterium | reverse complement strand
ACACGATAATGAAAATTTTATCTATGTTTATCGCCGCAGGACAGCATAGTGAGGAATATAGCAGCTATTCGCTGCGCGGGTTTGAATAGTAGGGCGCGTGTTGAGCTCGCTCAAAAACGCGACTTAATAGGCAAATACGCTCAAGGCCGCGTAGGCCGATATTCCAAACTATGATGGACGAGGGATTTATCTGAGTTTATTTACCATTATAAATCATCCGCCGTCGTTTTTGATTACGCTATAAAAAATGTTTTTTATATTTTTATTTTGTTTTCTTTATTTTTTTCAAATTCAAACTACACCCTGCACATTACACAAAAAACGCGCACGCGCTTGCATATGTCAGAAAAAAGTAGTACCTTTGCAGTCGCAAAGGTTTTGCACGCAAAATTGCTTACTAAAATCAACAACACACTATATGGCGAAAAAGAAAAATTTACCTCTCATAGAGAATGTTACCATCACTGGCGTAGCTGCAGAAGGAAAAGCACTCGTCAGAATAAACGATATCGTCACCTTCGTCCCTAATTGCGTGCCTGGAGATATCGTGGATATACAAATAACAAAAAAGAAACATAGTTTCATGGAGGGAAAGGTTGTCAAACTCGTACAACCAAGCACCACACGATGCCAAGCACGATGCAAACACTTTGGCACATGCGGAGGATGCAAATGGCAAATACTGCCATACGAAGAGCAACTCAAATACAAACAACAACAAATAATCGACAACCTCACACGCATAGGAAAAATAGACCTACCAGAAACAAACCCTATCTTAGGATCCAAACATATATACGAGTACCGCAATAAACTTGAGTTCTCGTGCTCCGATAGAAAATGGTTGCCTTGGGAACAGATACAAGCCGCAGGAGGAATAGACCAAGTGGACAACACCTACGGTGTGGGATTTCATATACCCGGAGCGTTTGACAAAGTATTAGATATCGACGAATGTCACCTCATGCCATCTATTAACAACGATATACGCAATACCGTACGCACATACGCCAAGCAACAGGGACTCACTTTCTACAACGAACACACACACCAAGGACAGCTGCGCACACTCATCTTGCGTAATAACCACAAAGGAGAAATAATGCTCATCGTCTCCTTCGGAGAGAAAATGAACCAACAATGCTTCGCACTCTTAGAGCACTTACACCTATCCTTCCCGCAAATAATCTCCCTACTCTATGTAGAAAACCTCAAGTTCAACGACACCATCGGAGACCAAGAAGTAATCACCTATTTCGGGCAAGACCATATCATCGAAGAGATGGAAGGATTACAGTTCAAAGTAGGACCCAAGTCCTTCTACCAAACCAATACCGAGCAAGCATACGAACTCTATAAAGTGGCACGCTCTTTCGCACAACTAACAGGAAACGAACTGGTTTACGACCTATACACAGGTACAGGTACTATCGCCAATTTCGTAGCCAAACAAGCACGACAAGTAATCGGTATTGAGTATGTGCCCGAAGCTATCGAGGACGCCAAAGTAAACTCGAAGATAAATGCCATAGAAAATACTCTCTTCTTCGCAGGAGATATGAAGGACATCCTCAATGACGATTTCGTAGCTACACACGGACAACCAGATGTCATCATCACCGACCCACCACGAGCTGGAATGCACGAGGATGTCATACAAGTCATTCTCAACGCAGCACCACAACGCATCGTATATGTCAGTTGCAACCCCGCTACACAAGCACGAGACCTACAAATGCTCGATAAACAATACCGCGTGACCAAGATACAACCCGTAGATATGTTCCCACATACACAACATGTGGAGAATGTAGTACTATTAGAAAAGCGATAACCACTTAATCACCGTGTTACTACTCGCCCTCTTACATATCTTCTTTGTTTCCTTCACGGATAAGCCGCTCGCTGAACAACCGGCTCTCTCGCCCCGTGCCATCGAGCAGCGCGCTAAGTGGAAGATAGACATCAACCACTTGGACTATCCTGTCTATACTCCCTATGTAGATAGCCTACGCCATGCAGGAGTGGAGGTGTGCCATACCAGCCGATGGTTCAACGGAGCCACATGCAAGATGAACACAGACCAAGCCGCACAAGTAGAGCAATGGCGCTTCGTGGCAAGCGTAGAGCAGACAAGAGAGGACAGTACAAGTACGATGTACAATGTACGATGTACGAAGGACGATGGACGAAGGACGATGGACGCAGGAGCAAGGACCGATGAGCAATTAGACCTACTCAACCTCACACCACTACACCAAGCAGGGTTTGAGGGACAAGGCATACTGATGGCTATTTGCGATGGAGGATTTACCAATGCCAACACACTGCCTTGTTTCCGTCACGAATTAGAGTTAGGGCACTTCGATTTTACGGACGACGCAGACCCTTTCTATGGCAATGAAGGCACACACGGCCTGGCATGCCTAAGCACTATCTCAGCAATGACAGATAATTATCATGGGGCTGCCACACGCGCACAGTACTACCTCATGCGCTCCGAAGAAATGAACAGCGAGTCGCCCAAAGAGATGGATAACCTCATCGCAGCACTCGAAAAAGCAGACTCCTTAGGAGTGAATATCTTCTCCGTCTCGTTAGGTTATTTCTATTTTGATAATCCCGAGTGGAACCTCTCACACGACATGTTAGATGGCAGCACCACGCGTCTCTCCATCGCCACCACTATTGCCGCACGCAAAGGCATGTTAGTATGCGTCGCTGCGGGCAATGAAGCACAGAGTGACTGGCATAAGATTTGTGTACCCGCCGACGCGGATAGCATATTATCCATTGGAGCCGTCACCGCCACAGGAGAGATGAGTACATTCTCCAGTTATGGACCTTCTGCTGACGGACGCGTCAAACCCGATGTATGCGCGCAAGGAGTACAAACGGCACTCATCGCACCTGACGGAACAGTGGTTCAATCTAATGGAACCAGTTTCGCAGCACCTACTATCGCAGGACTTGCCGCCTCATTATGGTCGGCACTACCCAGCGAAAACGCCATGCAGATACGCCAACGAATCGTAGATTCGTCGGATAGAGCCCTCACACCCGATTATCAGCAGTTCGGATATGGTATTCCTGACGCATGGAAAGCATATACCCTCTATGCCGAGCAAACATCAAGCATAGAATTAAATGAGAACAAAGCACGCAAGATAGTACGAGACGGACAGATACTCATCCTACAAGGTGAACAACTATTCACCCCTACAGGCCAACGCGTACAATAAGAAAAAGCAGAAGAAAAAGCACAAAAAAAGGGTAAGCTGACTACATCGCACCGCTACAACCTCTTACCCTTGCTTCGGTCAAGACCTGGGGGAGTTGGGAGGGAGCTGGTCGTGTAGGACTTACCCTGTACTTCTTAAAAGCGACTGCAAAAGTACTGCTTTTTTTTGATATACACAAATATTTACGCAATTTTTTGCGAAAAACCTTCCACTTTCCACATGCTCGAGCACTTTATCATAGACCGCATCAAGGCTGAACTACCCTTCACGCCCAATAAAGAGAAAGAAGAACTCTTCCTCTCTTTAGGTCGTTTCTTAGTCTCACGCACACCGCGCAAAGCCTTTATACTACGCGGGTACGCAGGCACGGGTAAAACAAGCGTCATGAGTGCTATGGTCAACGCGATGAAGGGACTCAAACAAGCATGCGTACTACTTGCACCCACAGGCAGAGCAGCCAAAGTGCTCAGCAAATACTCACGCATGCCAGCATACACGATTCACAAATATATTTATCGGCAAAACCAATTGGGACAAGAAGCCTTCTCATTAGCCCATAATAAACACATCAATACACTATTCATCGTCGATGAGGCGTCTATGCTCTCTGGCGCACGAGATAACACCACTTTCGGCACAGGATGCCTATTGGACGACCTTGTTAGTTTTGTCTATAATGGACAAGGATGCAGTTTGCTTTTAGTAGGAGACAACGCCCAATTACCCCCTGTAGGCAATAACGATAGCCCCGCATTAGAAGATGACTACATGGCTGGTTATGGACTGGACATCAGCAGTTTTTCACTCAAAGAGGTGGCGCGACAAGCATTGAACTCAGGCATCTTAGCCAATGCCACACGCCTTAGAGAAATATTATCGGATGACGATATGGAGGGTTCACTCACCCTAGACACCTACCCAGATGTTATTCGCCTCAAGGGAGAAGAAGTGGTGGAGACCTTAGAGCATAGCTGGCGAGAAGTGGGCGCAGAAGAGACACTCGTCATCACACGAAGCAACAAGATGACCAACCTATACAACCAAGGTATTCGCGCACGCATTCTATGGAAAGAAGAACTCATTTCATCCGGAGACAGAGTGATGATTACCAAAAACAACTATTTCTGGGCTAAAGAATACCAAGACCTCGATTTTATTGCCAATGGAGACATATTGGAAATAACACGCCTCTATGGACAGCATGAAATGTACGGATTTCACTTCGCCAAAGCCCTACTCCGCTCGGTGGACTACAACTGGGAAATAGAAACACTCCTATGGCTCGACACCCTCACCACAGACAACCCTGAAGCCAATTATGGATTGCAAAAAGAACTCTTTACACGCGTAGCCGAAGACTATCCGGAAATTCACAATAGGAAAACACTGATACAGAAAATATACGAATCACCCTACTACAATGCGCTGCAAATACGCTTCGCATATGCCGTCACTTGCCACAAAGCACAAGGAGGCCAATGGAAACATGTATA
>JAZNQB010000059.1:0-9837 GCA_045589995.1 Paludibacteraceae bacterium | reverse complement strand
ATGAGTGGCAGCACTTCTATAATGAATACTTGAGTTGGGGTAACGGAATATATCCTTCTACTTATCAAGGAACAACAGGCGTTCCTGGCGGACCTGCTAATGCCTTTGAGTCAGATGGTAAAGGTGAAAACTACCTCGTTTCATTCTTCGGACGACTCAACTATATCGGTTGGAACCAATTGATGCTTACAGCTACACTCCGTGCAGACGGATCAAGTCGCTTCTCTCCAGACCACCGTTGGGGACTTTTCCCATCTGTAGCTCTCGGATGGAAAATCAAAGAGACCTTCCTTAAAGATGTGAACGAAATAGATGATCTCAAGCTCCGTCTTGGTTATGGTATCACGGGTCAGCAAGATGGTATCGGTGACTACTCATACATGCCTACATATAAGCAAACTACAGGACATACATCATATTATCCTGTCGGAGGTGATAACTATGCTACAGAGGATTTCAATGCGGCTCTCGTAGATAAAGTAATCGACTCAGAAGGAAATGTACTCTTCATCTCTGACCGTCCTGAAGCATTCAATGATAAGTTGACTTGGGAGAAAACCACTACCTATAACGCAGGTATCGACTTCGCATTCCTCAACAACCGTATTTCAGGTTCGTTGGATTACTACTTCCGCAATACCACCGACTTGCTCAATAATGTCAATGTCGCTATGGGTACCAACTTCCGCAAACGCGTGATGTCAAATGTCGGTTCACTCCAAAACCAAGGTGTTGAGTTCTCTATCAATGCGGTGGCTATCGACCTTGGCAAGCGTTTCAAATGGGATCTCGGCTATAATGTGACTTGGAACCAAAATAAGATTACCAAAATCAATGGTGAGGAAACCATGATTGATGGTAATGGCTACGCAGGTGCAGGTTTGACCGGTAAGTCTATTACCAAATTTGCAGTAGGTTATGCTACCAATACATTCTACATGTACGAGTCACGCAAGGGCACTCGCGAAGATGGTTCACAATACTGGTATATCGTTGACCAACAAGCAGAAGGCGAAGAAGGACATGGCGTAATTGACGAGACAGACAAGGTATTTAAAAATTGTAGCCCTGTTGCTCCGGTTACCATGGGATTCCAGACGAAATTCCAATTCTATAACTTCGACCTCGGTCTTTCTTTCCGCGCAAATGTGGGCAACTATGTATTCAACAATGTAATCGCTACACGCCTCCAGAATGTGGCTATCGGTAACTTAGCACGCGATGGATACTACAAGAACCTCCCTGTAGATGTATTTAATACCTACTATGTAGATAATTACAACATGACCATCTACGATGAGACAGGTAAAAACATCATCGGTAATGCAGAATACGATGTTACAGACCGCTTCTTGGAGAACGCTTCATTCTTGCGCTGTGACAACATCACACTCGGATACTCTTTCTCCAAGAATAAAATATCAGGTCGTGCATACTGCACAGTATCTAACCCATTCGTAATCACCAAATACTCTGGTCTCGACCCAGAAATCGGTATGGGTGGTATTGACAACTCAATCTACCCACGCTCTATGACCACCGTATTGGGTATCAACTTGCAATTCTAATCCATCATTAACAATAAACTAATAATTATATAATATGAATAAGTTTTTGAAAATAGCGGTTTTTGTTATGGCGGTGGTTAGTTTAACCGCTTGTGTCCATAACTTGAATACAAAACCTCTTGATCCAGACTCTTCTACTTCCTTCAATCAGGATCGTATGTTTACCAAATGCTACGCTTGTTTGGCACTCATCGGACAAGCTGATGCTGGTAGTGACTCCGATGTGGAGGATATCGACGCAGGTACTTCTGGATTCTATCGTACCATCTGGTATTGCAACGAGTTGACTACAGACGAGGCTTGGTGGATATGGGATGATGCAGAGGCAAAGCAAATGAACCAAACAAACTGGATAGGTACCAACACCATGATCCGTGCCATCTATACCCGTTTGAACCTCAATATCAAGTATTGCAACCACTACCTCACCTATGCATCTGGTGAAACAGAGGAGTATAAAAACCGCCTTGCGGAAGTGCGTTTCATCCGTGCACTGCACTACTTCTACCTCATGGATATGTACCTCTATGCACCACTCGTAACCACAGAGTCAAGCGATTTCCCACACTTCTACCCACGCCACGAAATATATGAGTGGCTCGTGAAGGAATTGCAAGACCTAATCGTTGAGTTGCCAGCACAACGCGTAGAGAAATACCGCGTAGGTAAAGCAGCGGCGCAACTCCTCTTAGCGCGTGTCTATCTCAATGCAGATGTGTATAATAAATACAACAAGAACTGGCAATCAGACAAAACATGGCAGAAAGCATATGACGCAGCCACTGCAGTTATCGATGACAACCCACAACACGCACTCGTAACTCAAAAGATTGTTACTGACTCTGGTTTCGTGTATAGTGCTTACCAGCAGCTCTTTATGGGTGATAACCACCGCGATGAGGTGATGAAAGAGTCACTCTTCCAAATCTATCAAGATGGACTATATGCACAAAGTTATGCTGCTTCTACCATGCTTATCTGTGCACAGCGTAACCCGGGTATGAACCCATGGGGTATCACTGCAGAATGGCACTCTATGCGTACTTCGCCCACTATGGTGGATAAGTTCCTCAAACCATTGAAGATTGACCGCAATACTGCAATGGAAATGGTGTATGACGAATTCGAAATGCCAGAGCAATTAAAAGATGATCGTGCTATCTTGTGTTCTGATGGACTCAATACAGGTTATACCTTCACATTAAAAGGAGACCAAGAACTCGGAGATACCAAATATCTATTCAATTCTTGGGCTGCACTCAAGTTCACGGGTGTATATTCATCGGCTACCTTGCCTAAGCACTTTAAACCACAAAGCACCAGCTGGCCTGATACAGATATTCCTTTGCTCCGTTTAGCAGAGGCATACATGATTCAGGCAGAAGCGCTCTTCCGTCAGGGAGATAAAGCAGGTGCACTCTCTATCATCAATAATACGATTCGTGCGCGTGCGAATGCTACACCATTGGCTGAGCTCGACGAAGAAACATTGCTCGATGAGTGGAGTCGCGAGTTCTACTATGAGGGACGCCGCCGCTTCGACCTCATCCGCTTCGGACGATTCTTCGGACCTGACTCTGATATGTATCGCTACCACTGGGAAGGACGTATGGGTAAAAACGATGGTATGCCATTCGAAACGGGTACACCTGAGCATATGAACTGGTTCCCAGTTCCATCTGAAGATAAGCGTGCGAACCCGAACTACAAAACTGATGTGGAGGGAGATGTAGATAATATCTTTGCTGCACAAGGTGGTGACGGATATGCATACTAATAGAAAATAAATGAATCAACAATATATTCATTCTATTTTATTAACTTAATTAACATTATTAACCAAATTATGAAGTTTCGTGCTAGTCGAGTGTAGGCTTGCTTATGCAACTCGACGAAGCCGAAACTCCAGAAATTTAAATTCATTTAAATTTATGAAGAAGATTTATGCTTTTTTAGCAGCTGCGCTTATGAGCGTTAGCATGTTCGCTGCGAAGGATGTTGTTCCTTCTGATGCAGTGCTCGCAAACTACTATGAGCCGGGTCAACTTTGCGTATGTATCTTTGTTCCTGATTCATTAAGTTGTAGCCAAGTAGTATTCCCTGGTACTTACAACAGAGACGCTTCTGACGCTTGGATCACCGATGTAAAGACATTGGCTAAGTTCGAGCCAGTAGAAGGTTATGATGGATGGTATGTCCTCGCAGTTAATGACGAGACTCCTGCTGATTTCCAAGGAAAAGGTATTCAAGGTAAACCAGTTGTATTGGACCAAGATGGAAACTTTAACTGGGCTTATCAAGTTGCTGATGTTACCGTAATCCGTGGTGGTGTAACTGTAGTGGCAGGTTTCGCTGGTGAAATCGACCTTGTAGGATACACCAAAGATGCGCCAAACGTATTCATTGTTAATGCATTGAAAGCTAATGCTAACCCATGTACTGCAGTTTATCACGACTACACATTTACTGTTATTAGCGATGGTTGCGGTGGTTTTGCTGTACCTTTCATCATCGGTGATATGACTAATTGGAATAATGTACAGATGCAGTTAGATGTAGAAGCTACTATGGCTAACGGTGCTCCTACTTACTACTACAACTGTAAATGTGCTGAGGGTACACGCTATCAAGTACTTAGCGGTTTGATGGCTGATGATGGTTCTATCGCAGAGTACCCAAATTGGGATGGTAGTTCTTATCTCGAAGTGTTAGTTGACGATGTATGGAGCCGTTACACAGAAAATGATAATGTTGCCCTCTATACTGGTGCCAATGTTAACATCACATTTGATGTACGCAAAGAGAACTTCCGTTGGACTCGCTGTGCAGAGATCATCCCAGAGGATCCATATACTGTAAATGTTACATTGACCGCTCCTGCAGGCGCTCCTGCTGCTGGTGTGGACATCATCGGTGACTTCGATGGATGGACTGGTTCTGTAATGACATTAGAGAATGGCAAATATACTGCTTCTGTTATTGCTACCCCAAGCCAAAAATTCAAATTCCGCGAGGCAGGTACATGGGATAACGAAATTCTTATCGCTGACGAAACTGTTGAAGGTGGTTGGGCTGCTTTCCCTGATACTCCATTTGAATCAGTATGGGAACTTACAGATGTAGAGTTTGTAGCGAATATCAACCTTGACCTCTCTGATCCTGCTATGTACAAATGGAAAGCGGTTAACCCTAACGAGGGTATCGAGGAAGTTGTTCTCACAGAGCAAGCACAAAAAGTTATCGTTGACGGCGTTCTCTACATCGTTCGCGACAACAAGATGTTCAACGTACAAGGTACACAAGTACGCTAATTGAACAATATACCATTCTAGTTCACTAGAAATCTAGTCCTCTAGAAAACAAAATAGCCTGAGCACTCGCTCAGGCTATTCTTGTTTATGCTAATAAGATTATTCCGTGCTATTCTTCTAGAACTCTAAATCTCTAGAATTCAAAAATATTCATTATTCATTATTAATTATTCATTATTCATTCACTATTCCTTTCAGACCTTCTGCGCTAAAACTTCCTTTACTGCCTTTCTTAATAATGAAAGTACATTGCCCTGCAAAAGCATGCATCTGAGGCGTAACGAAACTATCCAAGCAAGCCGCATTGCCATTAGCTGTCGCTACAAATCCTTCGCCGTTATACTGAATTAGATGACTCGCATCTGGACAAAAAATACCATTCTTATCCACTACTTTCACAGTAATATAGCATAACTCCTCAGGATTCTCTTCCTTATTCGCCCATTCAATCTCCAAGTGATGAGGTTTACCTGCGGTCTGTATGCTCTTTTTAGCTGCTACTTTGCCTTGCGCATCATAAGCCACCACTTCTATCTCGCCTTTCTCATAAGGCACATCAAACCACATCAGTCGGTAGCGTGGCAGCAGTTCAGGCATAGGCGCAGCTCCCCATACAGGCACTTCAAAATCTGCCACCTTAGGCATAGCACTCACACCTTCAATCACTTCGCCATTCTTCAAGCGCTCAGTCTCTTCGGCTGTAGCATGGCGTAACTTACCATAGCTCTTGCCATTCACAAACAACTCCGCCTCAGGATAACTTGTATAGCAGAATACAGGCACCGTATCGCCTTTCTCCCAATTCCAGTGTGGCAAGAGATGTAAGGTCTCATCATTCTTATTCCATTGGCTGCGATACAACCAATACCTGTCTTTGGGCAGCGAAGCCAAGTCGATAATACCGAAATAACTGCTATGGCTGGGCCATGCGTCTGTGTCGTATGGCGATGGTTCGCCCAAATAGTCAAAACCCGTCCATACAAACTGACCCAATGTCCAATCATAATCATCTTGTAATTGGAAATCTTGTTCTGGCAGTCCTGACCAAGGGCAGTACTCTAAGTCATATCCGCTGGACTGATTGTCGTCATAGTTAGCAAAATCGCGTATGATAGCCGGGCGTTTATATACACCGCGACTCGATACAGTAGAAGCGGTCTCCGAACCCAAAATCATCTTCTGTGGTAAATGTGCATAGGCCTCATGGTAACGACCAGTGCGGTAATTAAATCCTGGAATCTCTACGGCAGCACCAAAACCATTATGGATCACATGCATCGCTTGGTCCATACCATTCGTTACTGGACGAGTAGGATCTAATTGGTGGAAGAGCGCTTGTATCTCCGTCACCAATCCAATACCGTCTGGCAGCACTTGGTTCCATACCTCATTACCGCTCGACCACATCATCACACACGCATTATTGCGGTATAACTTCACCATGTTTGTGATGTCTTTCTTCCACCAAGTGTCAAACTCCACATGATAATCATTATCTGTCTTGCCGTGATTCCATACATCAAATGGCTCAATCATCATCATCATACCCATCTCGTCGCATAGTTCCACCAATTCAGGCGCAGGCATGTTGTGACTCGTGCGTATCGCATCGCATCCCATCTTTTGTAGCATAGCAATCTGATGACGAAGCGCGTCTTTGTGTATCGCAGCGCCTAATGGACCTAAATCATGGTGCAGACATACGCCTTTGAATTTACGCGTCAGACCATTGAGTTGAAATCCTTTCTCAGCGGTATAACTAATCGTTCTGAATCCAAAGCGTGTCTTGCGCTCATCCAATAACTCTTGACTTCTTCTCGCCTGCGGAGGCTCTCCGCCTCTTGACTCTTGAATCTTATATACTCGCGTGCGGGCTGTATATAGATGAGGTGTCTCAGGGCTCCATAGTTTGGGCTCTTTCACCACTGCCTCACTTTTTGCTCCTTCCATAGTGGCAACTACTTCCTCGCCATATAAGATGTCCGTCTGAATACGAATCCCTTCACTCGCTAACTCGTTAAACTTTTCACTCGTTAACTCGTTCATCCCATTCCTCAATTCCACCTCAATAGCTACAGATGCGGACTCCGTGCTCACCTTAGGCGTGCGCACTAATACGCCAAAAGTGGGTATATGTATCGCATCGCTCGCAATGAGATGCACATTGCGGTATAGTCCCGCTCCAGGATACCAACGGCTCTGCTGGGGTTTGTTCTCCAAATAGACATCTATAGTGATAGAATCGCCAGTGAGTAGATGTGAGGGAATAGGGCAGTCAAAAGTGTTATATCCATATGCCCAATAACAAATCTCTTCACCATTCACTTCTACACTCGTGTGGGACATCGCGCCATCAAAGCGCAGTGTGTAGAATCGTCCTTTCTCTATCGCCACGCGTGTGCGGTAATGACCCTTACCCATCCATGGTAGTCCACCACTACGACCTGTCTTCCATGTGGGTTCTTTCTCTCCATTCTGAACTACAATCACTTCTTGTAAATCGTTCGCTCTATCAAATGGACCGCTGATAGCCCAGTCGTGTGGTACAACTATCTCTTGCCATGTGGTATCTACTTCTGGACGCTGCGCAGAAGGTTCTAAACGAAACTGCCAACTCGTCAGCAGCGTACTAATTGCTAATAATATGCTAATCATGTATTAAAAATCTTAAAGTGAGTATTGAGTATTGAGTAGTGAGTAGTGAGTAGTGAGTAGTGAGTGGATTTCTCTGTACTCTATACTCTGTACTTTATATACCAAACCTATACTCTGTTACTTCGTCTAACTTTTCACCTGGGCGCAGCACTACATTTGGGAATTGTGCGTGATTGACACTGTCAGGCCAATTTTGTGCTTCAAGGCATACAGCATGCTGTATATCATACATCGTACCGCTTTTACCTTCGTTCTGCTCTATCCAGTTGCCTGTATAGACTTGCAATCCTGCCATCGTAGTCCAGCATTCCATGATACGCCCATCGGCTTGTAAAGTGGCGGCATGGCGTAGTTGTTTAGGCGCGTCTCCTGCACAAAGACACCAGTTATTATCAATACCTCTACCGGGAACGAAGAATGGGTCATCTATTCTATCGCCAATACGAATAGGTAGTCGCCAGTCCATAGGTGTATTCTCTACGCTCGCTATCTCGCCAGTAGGGCAAGCCGTTTCATCGAATGGAGTATACTTATCGGCATTGATTTGCAATATATGGTCGTGAATACAGCCACTTGCTTCGCCTGCGAGGTTGAAATAAGCATGGTTAGTCATCGCTACAAGAGTAGGGGCATCTGTCTTGGCTTCGTAGTGAATAACCAAGCGGTTATCTTTTGTGGCGGTATATGTCACCCATACATCTACATTACCTGGATAGCCTTCTTCGCCATCTTTGCTGCGATAGTGCAGTGTGATAGAATAAACGCTTTGTGCTGTTACATTCCATACCTTGGCATTAAATCCTTCTACGCCGCCGTGCAAACTATTCGTACCATTATTGATAGGCAATTGATAGGATTGTCCGTCTATACTGAACTGACCATCTTTGATGCGATTGGCTACGCGTCCGCAGATAGCATTGAAATAGGTCTCTTTATTGCGCCATTCATCTGCGGTCTTAAATCCAAGTACCACATCTTTCACTTCGCCTTTCGCATTAGCCACCAGTAGTTTGCTTATCTTAGCACCGAGGTCGCATATCTCCACACGCAATCCCCCACTGCTCTTAATCGTATAGAATTGTATAGCTTTCATCTTTTTCTATTTTACATTTTCATCACTCCATCGCCTATCTCGGCTACATAGAAATCGGCTTTGAGTCCGGTCTTCTTCTCGTATTCGGCACTCACAAAGGCTTTGAAGTTCTCAATCGCTTCATCTTTTACAAGACTGACGGTACATCCGCCAAAACCACCGCCTGTCATACGGCTACCTAATACGCCTTCCACTTGCCATGCGGCTTCAGCCAATGCGTCTAACTCGGGTCCAGTCACTTCATAATCATCGCGGAGCGATACATGACTCGCAGTCATCAGTTCACCGAAATAGGCTATCTCGCCTTTCTTGAGTGCCTCTACTGCAGCAGCGGTACGAGCCACCTCGCCCACCACATGGCGCGCGCGTTTCTTAGCTATGGGGTCTGTCACAGCACTCTCTACTTCTGCCCAATCGGCTTCTGTCAGTTCGGCAAGGAACTTGATAGGCTTCACAGTGCTAATCTGCTCTACGGCTAAACGGCATTGGCGTACACGGTCGTTATAGGCACCTGAATCCAAATGGTGCGGACTATGCGTATTGGTAATCACCACTTTGATGCCATCTAACTTAACAGGCACATGCTCAAACTCCAAGGTGTCGCAGTTGAGGTGAATAGCATGGTCTTTCTTACCGTTGGCAGAAGCAAACTGGTCCATGATACCGCACATCACACCGGCATACTCATGCTCACAAGCCTGACCTATCTTAGCCAACTCAGTACGATAAGCCTTGTCGTCGCTCATATCCACACCCATCTCTTCAGTAAAAGCACGAGCTGTTACCACTTCCAAGGCAGCACTACTGCTCAATCCCGCTCCGGCAGGCACATTGCCGAAATAGAGTAGGTTGTAACCACTTGTCAATCGAGCTTCTGGATGACGGCGAGCAATGATATCGATGCACCCCAATGCATAATTACACCACGCACGATTGGCTTGCGGAGCAATAGCATCAATAGCTATCTCATATACCTGCTCCATATTCATCGAGCGGAAACGGAGCACCTTGTCCTCGTTCTTGGCCAATAATAACCATGTACCAAAACTAAGTGCGCATGGAAATACGCAACCACCATTATAATCTGTATGTTCACCAATAAGATTAACGCGTCCTGGAGCGAAATAGATTTTCTCTGCCGAATGGCCATAGGCTTGCTCAAAAGCCTGCTGTAATTCTTGTGTTGTCATAGTAAAATGTATTTAAAAAC
>JAZNQB010000058.1:0-3154 GCA_045589995.1 Paludibacteraceae bacterium | reverse complement strand
GGCAGGTAGGGACGAGTGTCCATAAGAGCGATTAGCTATTATGCCTTTGAGTCGGTATTTTTATTATTTTTTTCAAAATTAAAACACATTACGGGTTCGTCGTTTTTGATTAACTCATTACAAAAAATACGCACGCGCTTGCGTATGTCAAAAAAAATCACTACCTTTGCACCCAAATTTGTAATTGATACTCGAATAATCATTCTAAAAATATATCTTATGAAAAAAATCTTCACACTCTTTGGCATCTTAGCATGCATGAGTTTTTTTAGCTCTGGGCTGAAAGCAGAAGTTAGTCCGGCTGTTGAGATTAATCAGGTTAGCGACTATGGTTTTCTACAAGGATTAGACGGCTCTGATTGGACCTACACAATCCAGTATTCCTATGAAAACAATCATATTTCTGCTGCTTTAATCAATGTCTATGACAATAAAAATGTTCTCGTAGGTACAATCAATGAGACATTTGAATTAGCAGAAACAGACCTTTGGGTCAATAATGTTTCTATCAGTCCTATTGTCACGAAGAAGTTTTTTAACTATGATAATAAATTAGAGGTAATGATCTTTGCTTATGTCGCAACAAAAGATTACCAAGGACGCTATTTTAATAATGTCTATTCGCTGGATACTGTACAATCTTCTCTAATCTGCAATATCACAGGAAATATGATCTTGGCAGAAAATATATCCACAAATCCTGAGAATGATAATTATATAATGGCGTTTTCTCGTACTGAGGAAGTAAAAGATACGATAGCAAATACTACCCAATTATTCTATTATTACGATATTTATGAGAAGGCAGGATATAGCACGAATGGACCAAAATTAGTGCACACATTCGAAATACCATATGACAATATCAAGGCCCTCAATGACCCAATGCCTATTACGATGGTTCCAAACGGAACAGAAATGAATTATTTCATATCGCAGTATGAAAAACCATATTTTGTACCGGGCACACCGAATAATGAGGACCCAGTTGTTAACGCTGATAACTCCTTTATTATCAAGCAATACGACAAGAAGTTTAATGTCTTGAACGAGACAAAAATACCAATGGTGAAGGACCCAAGTGCGGGATACTTATATACATTCTACCACTTAGGCTCACTGAACGGAAAGAAAGATATTATTCTTGACTATAACGGTTCTGGAAATCCTGCATATGTAATCACATATGATAATTATTCTATATCTTCAGATGCCTCTGTAAAATCATATTACTTATATAATGTGCAAGGACAGATAATTAACACAGTAGCAGAGTATTCTTTAGGCACAATATATCTCAATGATATAGATGGGCAACCTACGCAGTATGCCTTCTTAATGAATGAGAAAAACAAGGAAGTCGTTCGATTTGTAGATGTGCCTACTTGTGAAGTAGTTGCTGAAATTGATTTGAATAATGGAGGAAATATATTATCCAGTAGCATTGATCGTGTGGCAAAAGGAGACTCCTACCAATATGTGATAGCACTTCTTCAAGGAAACAAACTAAAAGATGGATCTGTAGAGCAGAGAATTGCATGGTTTGATAAGAATGGTACACTTAACCATTACGACAAACTTAATATCGGAAAGAATGTGGAGTTGGCACAAGTTAATATCGATGGAGACTTGCTTAATCCACGCCTCTTCCATACAGATGACGCATATGAGTATTTGGTGCTAATACAGAGAAGCCAAGCGGGTACCACCACCAAAAAAGAAGTACTCGCCTTGTGTAATACCAAAGGGGAAATATTGATAGAGTGGGAACCTATTGCAGAAACAAAAAGCTCCCTTTCTATGATTTATGTCAATAATGTAGAAACAAACCCAACACTCGTTAATGTTTTTAGAAATGACGAAAATTTCACAATCCAATATTACCCACTTCCTTTGTTCTATACAAAAATGCAAGGTGCCGGCACTTTGGAAGATCCTTATCTAATCGCATCAGCAGGTGATTTCATGCAGATAGAGAATAATCCAAGTGCTTATTATAAAGTTGTAAACCATATTGATTTTGCGAATATACCAATCGAAAGCATCAAAAAGCCATTCTTGGGTAATTTAGATGGCAATAACTATGCCTTCTATAATCTCACTATGTTGCACGGCGGTTTATTTAGCGAAGTATGCGACTCGGCAGTTATTCAAAATCTATTCTTGGAGCAACCTGCAATGATTCTTACAGCGCAAGATATGAATGCTGGATTTATTGCTAATAACATCCGCGGAGGAGCTAATGATGAGGGAGTTAACTTTAGTGCTATACTACGAAATATACATCTCATCGAACCAGAACTGCGTGCAGACGGATATTCAGCTATATGCGGTGGATTAGTAGGAGAGGCGTCGTACTTTACACAAATCACAGAATGTTCGGTGACAGATGCAAACTTTACGGCTACTACAGCTGAAGAAATGGGAGGTATAGCTGGTAAACTATCCACTTCGTCATTCGTGAATGGAGCGGCTGTATCAGGACAAATAAGTGGCGGAAACATTGTTGGTGGTATTGCTGCTGTGATTGGTAGCGGAGAAAATATCTCTAACTGCCATGTGAATGCAGTCTTGATGGGTTCAAAAACAATCGGTGGTATCGTAGGTGCCAGCGAACGCTCTATCATCTCGAACTGCTTGGCAGAAGGAACAATAACCTTTACGGGCGACACTGAAGGAGAAATAGGAGGTATTTTGGGTAGTCTGGCAGAAGATGTATTGAAAACAGATACAACAATGCGCGTGAAGAATTGCTTGGTGGCTATCTCGGAAATACAACTACCTGAAGCAGCAACCGAAATAATCGCACACCGTATCGTGGGAAGCACAAGTGTTGATATGTCTGAATATGACTGGGATAATATTGATTTCAGTAAACCTCAGTCAGAGTGGCCTAAGATATATGGCGCACCTGAAACATGCCTTGCAAATAACTATGTTCTTTCTAATATGGCACCTATAGACGCTACTATTGCTGCTGAACACAATACCACCGAAGGTGCTACATTACTAGCTTCTTCAGTCTCACAAGAGTGGCTGAGCCAACATGATTACGCTTTTGGCGCGAATATAGACGCACCTTGGGTAATGGACGACGCACTTCATCTATGGTTCGAAGGCGCTAACTCAACACTCGATATAGAGAGCGTGGTTA
>JAZNQB010000057.1:0-3912 GCA_045589995.1 Paludibacteraceae bacterium | reverse complement strand
CCTAATGCCTCCGCTCTCCCCACGAATTAGAAATTCGTCGGGGGCCCCGAAATATAGCGCCATTTTATGTTTGCGCTTATCCTCCAAGTGGGGACTTTTCGGGCGCTGCACTCGCCCACCTCGAAAAAAAAAGTTGTAAATTCGACCTACTCCCCCTTGTTTTCAACAGGGGCCCCTTCGAATATTACGGTCGCATTTTGCGGCATATAGCAAAGATGGGTGTAAATTCGGCACGCCCCTTCCCCTACGGGGTGGGTTCCCTGCGAATGTTACGGTCGCAGCTTGTAGTCTATATGCAAATATTAGTGAACTTATAAATACGGAGTTGCACTCCTACACTATTATGCCTAAAAGTGCACTTTTATGCGAGCATAACGCACACAATTATTCATAATAGTACAGAAAAAACATTCTGTTTCTTTATAAGTTCACTAAAATATTTGCATATATAAAATATTTGTTGTAAATTTGCAGTCTAAAAAGAAATAGACCATGAAGAAAATACTACTTAGTTCATTAGTATGCGTATTGATGCTTGGGCATGTAGAGGCGGAGCGCTATGTAGGAGGTGACATATCTATGCTACCTATGTACGAAAAACATAACTCTCCTTATTTAGACTTATCCAATAAAGAGATTGATGACTTGTTGGTATGGTTTGTAGAAGAGTGTGGTTGGAACACTTTCCGCGTACGCCTTTTCGTCAATCCCACAGCAGGAGACGGTGTGGTACAAACGACTGAGTATGTGGCTCAGTTGGGCAAGCGTATTAAAGAGGCAGGCGCTTATTTCATGCTTGATTTTCACTATAGCGATACTTGGGTGGACGCCACACACATCCAGGCTCCAGCCGCATGGAAGGGTGCGAACGCAGAAGCGATGGCAGACAGTTTGGGACAATACACCAAACGCACCTTGGAGTATCTGAAGCAAGTGGGTGCCACACCCGATTTGGTGCAAGTGGGTAATGAGATTATGTATGGTTTATGCGGTATTAAGGTTGCGCCTTACGATAATGCAAACACCAATGCCAATTGGCCTGCTTATATCAACCTACTCAAAGCAGGTTGTGATGCAGTGAGAGAGCAATGCCCGAACGCGCAGATAATCATTCATACCGACCGCCCTATAGAGAGGTCATATAATCAATATTACTATGATAAATTAGTGCAAGGTGGGGTTGATTTTGATATAATAGGACTAAGTTACTATCCTTTCTGGCATGGATATCTCACTCCTGACCAAGTAAGTAAGAAGGATAATCTCGTAACTGCTATTGAGGCTTTGGGTGCATCCTTCCCGAGCAAGCGTGTGCATATAGTAGAGACAGCATACAATTTCCAATGGTGGCCCACACAAGGCGTCAAACATGACACACGCTCTATCTGGGCATGTAGTATAGCAGGGCAATATGCTTTTGTGAAAGATTTAGTGGATGCTTTGACTCCGCTCACAAACTTAGATGGTATCTCTTATTGGTTCCCCGAGGAAGCAGGAAATGGCGACGACACCAACTGGGGGTCTGGCGGCGCAACGGTTATCAGTACTTGGCAGAATAGAGGCTTTTGGAATGAGGACCAAACACAATCAGGCCATAAGATAAACACCACCGGAACATATCTATCATATCTCAATAATGCGGATAAGATTTGCGCTCCTTATTACATGAAGAAGTTTTTAAAATCGCCAACAGAGAACCTAATAGAACAGAGCGTAAATGCAGGCATTCAAGCGGAAAAGATGCTTGAGAACGGACAACTCTACATCCGCTTAGGTGAAAAAAAATACACACTCTCAGGCATAGAAATACGATAAGAATCATTATCTCTACTTTTTGCTTCTTTCACGCCACATCGTTGTTATCTCTTCCAGTGTCTTCCCTTTAGTTTCTGGTACTAATTTCCACACAAAAAGTGCAGCCACGAGACATATAACTCCATAAATAACATATACCATTGAGTGGCTGTAATTGTAAATAGGTACGAAAGAGGCTGATACCGCAAAATTGCTAATCCATTGGAAAGCAACGGCAATAGCCGTAGCCTGCGAACGGATAGTATTTGGGAATAGTTCGGACATATAAACCCAGCAAATTGGTCCCCAACTGAACATAAATGCTGCACTATAAACGAGGATACTCATTACTGCCACCCATGCAGGCAGTGTGATTATATTAATCAGCGCCACACCAGCGGCTCCCATAGACATAAGTAGCGAACCTACGATAAGCAGAGGTTTTCGCCCAAATTTCTCTACTGTATAAATAGCCAGCAGCGTAAAAGAGATATTTACCACCCCCATAATGACGGTAAAAATCATTGGTTTGTTTACCCCCATTGACTCGAAGATACGCGGCGCAAAATATAGCACAGCATTAATACCTACTATCTGCTGGAAGACAGAGAGCATTATTCCAACGCAGATAACGAGCCAACCGAATCTCATCAGCGGTTCGCGTTTCTCCGTCGCAGTTGCATGGATTTCTCGAATAATCTCACCTGCATGTTCCTGAGGAAATAGTTTACAAAGCACTTGTAACGCCTCATCGTCTCTCCCCTGCAGTGCCAAGTATCGCGGAGACTCTGGCACAAGGAGGATTAGTAATGCAAAAGCGGCCGCCGGCACACATTCGCTACCAAACATCACACGCCATCCTACCTGCTGCGTCCATTCCGCTACAGCCGGGTCATTGATATGTGAACGGACAATAAGGTAGTTAACGAAATAGACGACCAACTGACCGAAGATGATAGCGAATTGATTCCAGCTCACCAATGCCCCGCGTTTACCTGCAGGTGCTATTTCAGCTATATACATAGGGCATATAGCCGATGCTAAGCCTACGCCTATACCGCCAATGATACGATAGATATTAAAAACAACTGCCAACATCATCGTTGGTTCTCCTTTGGGCAGGATACCGCTCTCAGGAGCAAAAGACCCCCATGCAGAAACAAAGAATAATATGCCTGCAATAAATAACGATTTCTTACGCCCTAAACGCGATGATAGCAAACCCGAGAGAAAGGCACCGATGATACAACCAATGAGAGCACTACTGGATGTGAACCCATGCCAGAAATCAGAATAATCAAAATCCGTAGCAGCATCAAAAAACTGCTCCAAACCTTTCTCGGCACCGGAAATGACCGCTGTGTCATAACCGAACAACAATCCTCCTATCACAGCAACCAATACGATGCCGAAAAGATTCAGTTTATATTTATTACTTTGCATAAAGTGCAACAATGGCTTCGTACAACTCTTGTTTGCCGCTGGTTTGCTTAGGTTCGCCGACTTGCTTACCATACTCATACACTTGCTCTAAAGTGAGTTTACCATCCTCAAAATCTTTTCCTATACCGCTATCAAAAGATGCATAACGCTCCTTAAGCATAGCAGGTATTGGTGAATTCTCCATGATTTCAATAGCGTTGAGTAGTGCGCGTGCACAAGCATCCATTCCGCTGATATGAGCGATAAAAATATCCTCCAAATCCGTGGAATTACGACGCGTTTTAGCATCAAAATTCGTGCCTCCGGTTCCGAAACCGCCATTTCGGACTATCTGCAACCAAGCTTGGGTCAATTCAAAATTATCTATTGGGAACTGGTCAGTATCCCAACCATTTTGATAATCGCCTCGATTGGCATCAATAGAGCCTAACATGCCGTTATCAACCGCAACAGCCAATTCATGCTCGAATGTATGACCGGCAAGGGTTGCGTGATTGACCTCAATATTCACTTTAAAGTCTTTATCCAAACCATGTGCTTTCAAGAAACCAATAACAGTCTCTGTATCTACATCATATTGATGTTTGCTCGGCTCCATTGGTTTGGGTTCAATAAGGAATGTCCCCTTGAAACCTTTGCTTCGCGCATAATCACGAGCCATACGCAACATGGTTG
>JAZNQB010000056.1:0-6110 GCA_045589995.1 Paludibacteraceae bacterium | reverse complement strand
TGCCTCAGATAGGTCCCCTCTTATGGGTGGGCACTCTGACGCATGTCTTCTTCTACGGCGCAGGATGCACACCAGAGAAGAAAATATTCGTACAACGAGCTATCGAAGCCGTATTCAAAAAAGCACAAGTATTTGTGGAATCGGATATGTTAGGTGCAGCGCGAGGACTATTGGGACGCCAATCAGGCGTAGCATGTATCCTCGGTACGGGAAGTGGTAGCTGCTATTACAACGGCGAAAATATCGAATGGAATGTGCCCTCGTTAGGATACATCCTCGGCGACGAAGGAAGCGCGGCGGTGCTCGGTAAGAAACTCGTAGGCGACCTACTCAAGAGCCAATTGGGTGATGACCTCAAGCAGGCTTTCTTTGCCGAATATGAGACCTCCATGGCGGATATCATTGAGAAAGTATATCGTCAACCATTTCCAAATCGCTTCTTGGCCAAATTATCGCGTTTCTGCGCAGACCATATAGATGATGAACGCATATACGCGCTCGTATATGACCATTTTGTGCAGTTCATCCGCAGAAACCTATTACAATACAAAACAGATACACCTATCGGTTTTGTAGGCTCTATTGCCTATTACTATCGTCCTATCTTAGAAAAGGCCATGCAGGCCGAGGGACTTCCTCTCGGACAAATACTGCAGGACCCTATCGAGGGACTCAAAGAGTATCACAAGGACGCGGTAGTCCCCACAACTGTCTAATCAATTATTCATTATTCATTGTTCATTATTTAGATAATGTCTATTTTTACTTTTTATCTCTCAGGTCGCGTATGCTCCACTAATGCTATCAAGGAGATAGCAGCGCAGTCCACAGCACCCTATACCATGATTTGCCTCAAACCGGAAATAGAGTGGGTCTATAGGGCGCAAGAACGCATGGTGCAAGTATTGGAGCAAACCAATGCTACGATGGTCTATGCCGATCATTTTAATAAAGTGCAAAACGCAGACGGCGAATGGACGGAGACACCTGCACCAGTCATCGACTATCAGGTAGGTGCACTGCGCGATGATTTTGATTTTGGTAGCGTCCTTCTTTGGCGAACAACCGCTCTGCAGCAACTCGTTGCCCAGATGGACCACGAATATACCTATGCAGGACTATATGACCTACGCCTCCGCGCTTCTCACCTCGTTCACATTCCTGAGTATCTCTACTACGAAGTAGAGACAGATACACGCAAGAGCGGTGAGAAACTATTCGATTATGTCAACCCACGCAATAGAGAAGTGCAGATAGAGATGGAGCAATGCGTCACTGCTCACCTCCAACGCATAGGCGCTTATTTGCAACCAGGTGACTATCAACCACTGCCTGCACCAGAGAACCATCCCGTTACAGCAAGCGTCATCATCCCATGCCGCAACCGTGTACGCACCATAGGAGACGCTATTCGTAGTGCCCTCAGTCAGGAGGTAAGGGACGGATATTCATTCAATGTTATCGTGGTGGATGATAACTCTATCGATGGTACAGTGGAAGTCATCAAGAGCATTCAAGATGAGCGACTCATCTATATAGCCCAAGATAAGACATGGCATGCCATCGGCGGTAACTGGAATATGGCCATCCATGACCCGCGCTGCGGTAAGTATGCTATCCAACTCGATTCAGACGATACCTATCACGACCCTACCACCGTGCAGCGTTTTATTGATGCCTTTGAATCTAATGGTAATCAGTCAATACCTACCTATGGCGCGGTGATTGGTACCTACCAACTCACCGATATGGAAGGCAATATACTACCTCCTGGCGTGATTGACCACCGTGAGTGGACGGACGATAATGGGCGTAATAACGCATTGCGAATCAATGGATTAGGAGCGCCAAGAGCCTTCTATGTGCCACTACTGCGCCAAATAGATTTCCCTACCACCAAGTACGGCGAAGATTATGCAGTTATGCTGCGTATATGCCGCGACTGGCGCATTGGACGCATATACGATGTGGTGTACGACTGCCGCAGATGGGAAGACAACTCGGATGCTAACTGCGACATCATTGCCATGAACCGCAACAACCAATACAAAGACTGGTTACGTACCTGCGAACTCCTCGCCCGACTCAAAAGGGTAAATGGTAAATAGTGATTTGTACATTATAAATGGTAAATATCAAAATCGGTATACTCACGGCGCCGCGGATTGAATACGAGCAGCGCGAAAGCACATTCGTTCTTAAGAATGTGCGTATCGGTATTGGATTTCACTGGGATAGATACGAGGACCAAGAGTTCAGTGGTACACTCACCATCAGAGACAACGAGGATGGTACACAAACGGCTATCAATACCCTTGATTTAGAAGACTACCTCTGCTCGGTCATCTCCTCTGAGATGAATGCCAATAGTCCAATGGAGTTACTCAAAGCCCACGCCGTCATCAGTCGCAGTTGGGCGATACGCGCCATGAAGCAAAACCTACATAGCGGATTTCATGTGTGCGCTGACGATCACTGTCAGCGATACGAAGGACTGCACCGTATGAACGAACGAGCTATCGAAGCTGTGCGTGCTACTACAGGACAGGTACTCGTCTATGACGGAGAGATATGTGACTGCCGCTACCATAAATGCTGCGGAGGTAAGACCGAAATATGGCGTACCTGTTGGGAAGATATAGATGTGCCGTACATCCAATCCGTTGAATGTCCATACTGCGACCCACATACGCCGCGCGTACGCCAACTTCTCACCACTGCACTCAATGACTATGACCAAGAGACACTCGATTTTCATGATTGGCAAGTGAAGTACACGGACACCGAGTTGGACGAGATAATACACCTAAAAACGAATACCGATTACGGACATATACTTGCTCTCGAACCCCTCCATCGTGGTGCGTCAGGACGAATAGACAGTTTGCGTATCGTGGGCACGAAGCAAACACAGACAATTGGTAAGGAACTCACCATCCGCTATGCGCTTAGTCCTAAATGCTTGTATAGTAGTTGGTTTGACATTCACCACACCGATGGGCAATGGATACTCACGGGCCACGGATGGGGACACGGAGCTGGTCTATGCCAGATAGGCGCAGCCGTCATGGCTGCCGATGGAAAAGGATACGATGAGATTCTCACTCATTACTACCCCGGAACAAACTTTGCTAATTATAAATATTAGATATTCATTATTCATTATCTCAAAATCGACATATCCCAATTAGCCTTGCAGCGCAAGCAATATGCCCACTTGTCAGACGATGAGTGGCGATGGATGTTGCAGCAAGTGGAAGGACGCCAACGCACCGCTGACAAACTGCCCACTTTCGCTGCTATAGATGATTGGTGGTATCCTGTGCGCATCAGTTGCGAGCAATGCTCCTCCGAACTCACCGCGCGCTATAAGACTTCTATCTTGCCTCCTCTCTCCGATACCCATACTGCTTTTGCTGACCTCACAGGCGGGTATGGTGTGGATACACTTTTCTTGAGCACATGCTTTGCGCATACCGATTATATAGAGCAGAACGATGAACTATGCCGCATCATGCAGCATAATAAAGAGTTGTGGAGTAGGGTACAAAACTCCAATACCACCATCAATGTGCATAACACCTCCGCCGAGCAGTTTATGCAGACAGCAGGACAATACGATTTAATATTCGTGGACCCTGCTCGCCGAGATGCTTATGGTGGGAAGGTGTTCCGATTGGAGGACTGTACACCTAATATGGTGACGCTTTTGCCGTCACTGCTGCAGCACCTTACACCCAATGGGCGTATTATGCTCAAACTCTCACCTATGCTGGATATCACCCAAGCTCTCTCCTCTCTCACTACTAATTACTCACTACTCACTTCTCATTACTGGCAAGTGTTTGTCGTGGCGGTGAAGAACGAAGTGAAAGAAGTGCTCTTGCTCAGTCACCCCACCGAGCAATCCATCATCACGGCTATCGACTTAGCTGCACCCGAACAATCCTTCTCCTTCAATCCTAAAGACCTTAAAGACCCTAAGAACCTTAAAGACCTTAAGGACCTTACCTCCTATCCTTACCTCTACGAACCCAATGCCGCTATCCTCAAGGCAGGTGGCTATTGGTATATCTCGGAGCGCTTTGGCGTGCATAAACTGGATAATAACACCCATCTATTTGTTTCTGACCAACTCATTGACGCTTTCCCCGGTAGAATATGGCATATAGAGCAAATCATTCGTGACCGTAAGGACTTACCTTCTTCGCTGGTGCAGGCAAATATCCTCACGCGCAATTACCCTCTCACGCCTGACCAATTAAAAAAGAAACTACACCTCCGTGATGGAGGTGCAGCATATATCATTGGTGCGCGTGTGGCAGGTAAACCTACACTCTTTCTTGCACACCGTCTATTTTAATACAACCGTCTAACCGCTATACATATTCCCCAAATACATCCATTCCAAAGGCTTCTGTAAAAGCATCTTCAGCCCGTAGGTTCTCTGCCGTGTCCAATTTCACCCCTTTCCCTTTGGGGTACATGAGCAGTATGCGGTCGCTTAGTGATAAGGCCAGTTCCAATTCATGTGTAGAGATGAGGATTGTCTTGCCTTGCTCATGTGCCAACTGGCGCAGCAAGCGCAGGATGAGAATACGGTGTGGTAGGTCTAAATGGGCGGTGGGTTCGTCTAAAAAGATGATTGGTGTCTGTTGTGCTAACGCTTTAGCGATTAGAATACGCTGTTTCTCGCCATCTGAATGGGCGTTGTAGAATGTGTGCATCGCTTCTGCGTCTATACCCACTTGTTCCAGTGAGTTTGTAATGATCTGCTCGTCCTCTTGGCTCAGTCCGTCTAAGAATGAAGTATATGGATAGCGTCCCAATGCCACCACATCATGCACTGTGGTGTTCTCCATTGATAAGCGCTCCGTCAGCACCAATGCAATCGTATTCTCACTACTCTCTACTCCATACTCACTACTTACTGCCTCTTGCAGTCCTGCGAGTGTGCGGAGCAGTGTGGACTTACCGCATCCATTAGGACCCAACATACAAACCATCTCGCCTGCGTGAAGCGAGAAACTTAGGTTGCGCTGGATAATGGTGGGGGCGCCACCGCGCGTGTTTTGGTAACCTATAGTCAGATTATTCGTAGAAATAGACTCTTTGTACACGGCGACTGACGGATGTTAGTATTTCGTATGGAATAGTGCCGAGTTGGTCGGCTAAGTGTTGAAGCGGTTGCTTATCGCCAAAGATCTCTACATTATCTCCCACTTGGGCGTCTGTACCGGTGATGTCTATCATCGCTTGGTCCATGCATATATTACCCACTACAGGGCATTTCTGTCCGCGTACTATCACTTCGCCTGCGTAGTTAGATAATCGTCTGTCAAACCCGTCGGCATACCCAATAGGGATTACTGCGATAGTGCGTGCTTCGGTCAGTGTGGTGTGCCGGCCATAACCAATCGTCTCGCCTGCTTGGACGGTCTTGATAGATAGAATAGTGCTGCGGAGCGTGCATACACTGCGCAGCGGAGCTTCTGCAAACGAGATGCCGTACATACCGATACCTATGCGGCACATGTCGAAATGATATTCAGGAAAACGCTCTATACCTGCTGTATTGCATATATGCTTCAAAATCTTTTCCTCCTTCGTCCCTCGTCCCTCGTACATCGTACATTGTATATCTTCCACGCATGTGGAGAAATACGCGGCTTGCTGGTGTGTGAAATCATCAAACTGCGCTTCGTCACTACCTGCAAGGTGGGAGAAGATAGAGCGCACGCGTACGCTCTTTTGGGACTTCAAACGCAATGTGAGGTTTGCCATCTCTTCGCGGTAAAAACCAAGGCGGTGCATACCAGAGTCAATCTTGATATGAATAGGGTAGTTGTCTAATCCTTTGGCTTCAACGGCTTGGATGATATTCTCCAGTGATTGGAAGGAGTATATATTCGGTTCCAAGTTATTCTCTATGATGGCGTTCATCGCGCTCACTACGGGGTCCATGATGATGATAGGTAGTGTGATACCTGCTTTGCGCAGTTCTACACCTTCGTCTGCCACAGCCACCGCAAGGTAATCCACCAGTGCCTGTCCCTCTGCTGTCTTGGCTGCTTGTAGTGCTTTGCTCACCTCTACGCTACCAGCACCAT
>JAZNQB010000055.1:0-2745 GCA_045589995.1 Paludibacteraceae bacterium | reverse complement strand
TATCCACTCGTCCTACAGGGCACCAAAACTTCGTCTGCGCCACCCATTCGGTCGGATAAGCGGCTTGCTGTCTTGTATAAGGATGGAGCCATTCATCCGCCACCACTTCATATTCGGGGTGAGGGGCATTGAGTAATACATTATCTTTTGGGTCTGCTTTACCAGACTCCACATCTGCTATCTCTTGGCGTATCTGCAGAAGCACATCGCAGAAACGGTCTATCTCAGCCAGTGATTCGGACTCTGTAGGCTCTATCATCAAAGTGCCATGCACAGGGAAGGAGAGTGTGGGCGCATGATAACCATAATCCATCAAACGCTTGGCTATATCGGTCTCTGTGATACCAATAGCATGGAACTGACGGCAATCGAGAATGAGTTCATGACCCACTCTGCCGTTCTTACCCACATAAACGATACCATAAGCATCTCCCAAACGATGCGCCATATAGTTGGCTGACAAGATAGCCGCAGCTGTAGCATGACGCAGTCCTTCTATTCCTAACATGGATATATATCCCCAGGAGATAAGCGCCATATTGGCATTACCATACAAAGCTGCACTCACGCGATTGAGATCGTCAGAAGGCAAACTATCTGCTAATTCTTCTGTACAACACACAGCTCCTACGCCAGGACCGCCACCACCGTGAGGCGAAGCAAAGGACTTATGCAAATTGAGGTGGCATACATACACCTATATATGCTGGGTTAGTCCATCCTATCTGCGCATTCATATTCGCGCCATCCATATATACATAGCCACCTGCGGCATGTACAGCATCTATCATTTGACGGATAGCCTGTTCAAAAATTCCGTGCGTAGAAGGATATGTAATCATACATCCTGCCAATCGCGCACTATTCTCCTCCACCTTCTGCAACCAGTCTGCTATATCGGTATTACCGCACTCATCACATTTCACTACACAAGGCACGAAACCGGCCTGCACACAAGATGCAGGGTTAGTACCATGTGCCGATGCCGGAATGAGTAGCACATTACGCTCACCCTGTCCTATTCGAAGCAGATGGTCGCGTATGATAACCAATCCTGTATATTCACCTGCTGCGCCAGAGGTAGGCTGTAGCGTACATGCATCGAAGCCGGTAATAGCACATAATTGCTCAGTCAAATCATCCATCACTGCCTGATATCCCAGCACTTGGGGCTGCGGTGCCATGGGATGAATAGATGTCCAAGCAGACATAGTGATTGGTATCATCGCTGCAGCAGGATTCAATTTCATCGTACACGAACCCAACGGTATCATTGAGGTAGCCAAACTGATATCTTTTCTATCCAGACGCTTGAGATAGCGCATCATTTCTGTCTCTGTATGGTAAATACGGAATACCTCTGCCTGCATATAATCGACTTGGCGTACTCTATTCTCATCAATTGCCCATAAACCCTCGAATGCCTCTTCTGTCTCTTCGTATTGCACCCCATTATCACTTGCTTGGGCAAAAATATCCATCAAGTCATTCATATCATCGATAGTAACTGTCTCATCAAGTGCTACGCCTACCCATCCTTGTGGGTCATAGTAGAGGTTGATACCAGCCTCTTCGGCTGCTTCTCGTACACGCCCTTGCCATCCTTCATCTCCATCACGGGTAATACGCAGTGTATCGAAAAACTCTGCATTCTCCTGATTATAGCCATATGCTTGCAGCATCTCGCTCAGATAAACCGCGCGCCCATGCACGCCTTCTGCGATAGCGCGGATACCTTCTGCACCGTGATACACGCCATACATACCTGCCATCATAGCGGATAATGCCTCTGCCGTACAGATGTTTGAGGTAGCTCGCTCGCGTTTAATATGTTGTTCACGAGTCTGAAGGGCCAGACGATAAGCTGGACGCTCATATTTATCTTTGCTCAATCCGATGATGCGCCCCGGCATCTCACGTTTGTATTCCTCCCGAGTAGCCATGTAACCCGCTGTAGGTCCACCAAATCCCATCGGTAAACCGAAGCGTTGCGCTGTACCGCACATGATATCAGCATCTAATGGTTTGAGCAGTGCTAAGGCGAGCAAATCTGCCACTACGGTAACTTTCATACCAGCCTGATGGCAAACAGTGATAAAATAGTCGTATTCCTCTATCGCACCGTCCGCATTAGGCCATTGAACCAAGGCTCCGAAGTATTCAGCTGTCGGCACAAAATCAGCATACGACCCGGTTATCAGTTCTATATCTTGCCCTAAAGCTCGGGTACGAAGTACAGAAAGAGTATTCGGCCATACCTTCTCATCTACAAACACTTTCTTCACACCTGCTTTCACTTGCTCTCTGGAGCGCAGATTACGCATCATCGTCACAGCCTCAGCAGCTGCTGTGGCTTCATCCAAGAGTGAACAGTTAGCCAAGGGCAAACCTGTCAAATCGCTAATCATAGTCTGATAAACAAACAATGCCTCTAACCGTCCCTGACTCACCTCTGCCTGGTAAGGGGTATAACTGGTGTACCATACAGGGTTCTCCAGCATATTACGGCGAATAACAGCCGGTGTGACTGTTCCATACCATCCGCGACCTATATACGAGCGCTGCACCTCATTAGCAGAAGCAAGGATATCTACCATCTCCAGATGCTCTTGTTCAGAAAAAGGTTCTTCCAATACTACCGACTCTTTCAACAAGATATCTTCCGGCATAGTTTGATGGATAAGTTCTTCTAATGAACTTGCACCTATAGTTTGTAACATTTGTTGCTCATCGGATGCTGTAAGA
>JAZNQB010000054.1:0-6338 GCA_045589995.1 Paludibacteraceae bacterium | reverse complement strand
CCGTTGGCCATTCGCTGTTCGGCGGTGCTTCATATGGCGCAAATTGTTCCACATGGATTGTCTCTATTTCTGCCCACTGCTGGCGCTTTACGGTCAACTGACAACCTATATGATACAAACTTTCCAAAGTACGCATACTCGTTGTACCCACAGCCACAACCTTTCCTATTTTGGTAACAAGGTGTTGTATAGTTCCTTTTTTCACAGAAATAAACTCCGCATGCATTGTGTGCTCATTAGCATCCATTGTTTTCACAGGAAGGAAAGTGCCAGCACCCACATGGAGCGTCACCTCATTGGTCTCTACGCCGCGTGCGCGCAGACCGTCTAACACACGCTGGGTAAAATGCAAACCAGCCGTTGGCGCTGCTACGCTGCCTTTGATTTTCGAATAAACCGTCTGATAAGTCTTCAAATCACTCTCCTCTGTCTTCCGATTTAGGTATGGAGGAATAGGAAGTTCGCCTATAGTCTCTAATATCTCTGCGAATGACACTTGTGTATCTGCCCATTCAAACCGCACAGCATAAGTATTTCCCATCACTTGACCCTTATAAGCTTTGAGCGTCATCGAACAACCATCTTTTGACACCAGTTCAAGCATAAGCGCCTCTTCACCTTTCCACTTCTTGGCATTACCCACCATGCATTTCCATACACACCCCGTAGTGGAAGTGAGCGACAACTGGTAATCGGTCGGCTGCAAGGGCTCCAGACAAAAGACCTCTACGCGGGCACCTGATTGTTTGCGAAAAACCAATCTGGCTTGTATCACGCGCGTATTATTATATATAAGGAGAGCTTGTGGGTTCATATACTCTCTCACATGCGCAAAAGTATCTTCCGTCACCTGACCCTCATGATAAACCAACAGTTTGCTGGCATCTCTCTCCGCCAAGGGATACTTAGCTATGCGCTCATCCGGCAAAGGATAATTATAATCTGCTATATATATCGGTTCCATCTTACTTTTAATTATTAGGCTTACCATGAATACCAAACTTATGGTCATTTCTCTTGCCCGCAAAAAGGTCATAACGGTTGAACTGACAGTCCAATTCACCATTCAATAGGCGCATTTTCTTGGAGGGTTTAAGTCCAATACATTTCATAGCATCCTCATTGGAAGAGATAATCCATGCCGTAGCTCCGGCAAAACGATGCTTGAGCGCAGAACCCATTGCTCCGTATAACCGTTCCATATCCTTATTACTTGCCAAACGCTCACCATAAGGCGGGTTAATCATCACTAAGGGCGCATGTTTAGACTCACTATCGGACACAAGTTGGCTCTCTTCCAAGCGAATCTGCTTAAGTTCTATTTCCTTCTGCACTCCTGCGGATTTAATGTTTTTTGCAGCCTGTTGAATAGCGTAAAAAGATGCATCCGAGCCATATATCTTATGCGAGAACTCACGCTCCTGCGAGTCGTCATTATAGATTTCGCTCCATAATTCTTCATCAAAATCTTTCCATTTCTCAAAAGCAAACTGCTGCCTAAAAACACCGGGGGCAATATTCCTTGCCATCAATGCAGCTTCTATAAGCAGCGTACCCGAACCGCACATAGGATCATAAAAATCCGATTGGCCTTTCCATCCCGCAAGCATGAGCATACCAGCAGCAAGAGCTTCGTTGATAGGAGCCTCGGTATTTGCCACACGGTAACCGCGTTTATGAAGACTCTCACCGCTACTGTCCAGCGACAGAGTGACTTTATCTTGCGCAATATGAATATTGAAAATCATATCGGGATTAGTCACCCTGACAGAGGGGCGCTTATTCTCTTTCACTGTCCAATAATCCGCGATAGCATCTTTGAGACGGTAAGTAACATAGCGACTATTGCGCATAAGGTCACTATAAACAGTGGCATCAATAGCAAAGGTGGTATCTGCTGTCATATACCTACTCCAGTCTATCTCTCGCGCTTGCGTGTAAATAGTATCTGCATCTTTTGCCTTAAAAGAAGCAATCGGAACTAATACTCTGGACGCAGTGCGCAAACACAAATTGGCTCTATAAAGCACAGCCTTGTCGCCACTAAAACGCACAGCGCGGCGCTCTATCTGTATATCATTAGCACCCAGCGCTATCAATTCTTGCGCCAACACTTCCTCCAAACCCTTGAAGGTCTTGGCTATCATTTGTATATTTTGCTGTTCTGACATATCCGTATGATTAACGAGGTTTTAACGAGGTTAATACGGGACCTCATCGGGTTAACCGCCATTTATATTGTAGGCTTACATCATTTCCCAAAGTATTGCCTCTACAACCTGCGTATTGGACTGCAAAATTACTACTATTCTCGCATTTATGCAAATTTTTAACAAAAAAAACATATTTTCTTGCACATTTCAAAAAAATGTTGTACCTTTGCACCCGATTTTCAGGAGAGATGGCAGAGTGGTCGATTGCGGCGGTCTTGAAAACCGTTGAACTGAGAGGTTCCGGGGGTTCGAATCCCTCTCTCTCCGCAAGACTTTTCCGAGAAACATAGTCCAAGCTTGCTTGAGCGAAGGGACAAGGGAAAAGGATTGCACAAGATGCCAGTGGCAGATTGTAGGGATTACGCAGAAATCCCTCTCTCTCCGCAGAAAAAGAAAAATAGAGGCGATAAACCTCTATTTTTTGTTTATAAATGAATTTTATCACAAGTTACATAAACTCTTCAGCACCGATAGTAGTAGCTTCACCATGTCCAGGGAAAACTCGTGTGTCTGCAGGCAAAGCGAATAAGTTATCTAGCGATTGCATCAGTTGTCCCATATTCCCTCCTGGTAGATCTGTTCGTCCATAGCCGCAGCAGAAGAGTGTATCTCCACTTAAGAGCAAATGCTCATCCGGCCAATAGAGACACACGCTGCCTTGCGTATGTCCGGGAGTTGAGAGCAAGTGAAAATTGCAAATTTTAGATTGTAGATTCCAGACTGATGATTGTAGATTATCCATAGGGAAAGGTTGTGCTTTAGCACGCATACCGAACATATCATATTGCTGCTGCATAGCCTCCGCTAAAGGCATATCATTTGGATGAATCAACAATGGCATTTGGAATTGCTTACTTGCCCATGCTGCACCCCATAAATGGTCTAGATGCCCATGCGTAGCCATGAGCGCACACACCCCCAGTTTTTCCTGCTCTATATAGCGCAATACAGCCTGCTGTTCCGCAGGTGTTTGGCAAGCTGGGTCAACTATCAGAGCCTCATTATACGCATTGCTTAAAATATACATATTGGTCTGAAAAAGACCTACGGTAAAACATTTGATTTTCATTTCCAGCACTCCTTACATATCAATGGTTGTTCACGCCATGCTGCTTGTCTAAATGCCCGTGCCTTTTCACTTGTGAAAAGCATACGCAAGTCTGTATTCATTATATTTCCATATGCATATTGCGCAGACTTGTCATAGCAGCACGGCAGTACTGTTCCGTCTATCGTTATTACACAGCCACTCCACACACGGAAACAAGCTTTACGCAAGCGTTTGCGGTGATAGCGTCCGTCTCCCGCTTTCTCATAACGACAATAACGATTATCCGAAGGCATAAGCGGATGACCATCGGCATAGTCATACAACTGTGCTGTCTTGAGCACCAAGCGGTCTGCTCCCATAACTCTATACTGCTGCTTGAATGTTTGCCACTCATGCTCGTTGGTACGCAGGCGCAAACACTGCAACTCAATAATCATTCTTTTGTTGTACCTCTGCTTCGCCTGTCGAAGCCACAACAAAGCTTGTCGGCACTTGTCTATATTCCCTCCCACTCGATAAGAATTGTATGTCTCAGGTGTCAAACCGTCCATAGAAACAATAATCCTATTCAAGCCTGCTGCAGCCAACTTGTTTGCCAAGTCAGATGTCATTGCCTGGGCATTGGTACTAACAATGGTATATAAACCCTTGCCATGCGCCTGAGCTATCATTTGTGGCAAATCATTATGCAACAAAGGTTCGCCCTGAAAATAAAACTGCATAGTATACGCATAAGGCGCCACTTGCTCTATTACTCGCTGCCAAACAGGCATAGACATAAAGTGCTGCGCATTTGCGGAATTAGCGCGTTGCCCAACAGGACATTCCGGACAGCGCAACTGACATATATTAGCAGGTTCAACTGAAACAAACATAGGCATATGCCTCACGCGCATACGACCGCACAAACTGAATAGATAAGCGGCATAACAGCGTAAAGCATTGACTATACGGAACATAGGAATAAAGATTAAGACAATGCTATCTTGTTCACACGGCGCTCATGGCGCCCACCCTCAAAATCTGTCTGAAAGAAAACACTAACAATAGCCAATGCTGTCTCCGTAGAGATAAAATTAGCCGGCAGACCTAAGACATTCGCATTATTATGCTGACGCGCTAACGCAGCTAATTGCTTTTCCCAGCACAAGGCGGCACGAACACCTTGGTGTTTATTGGCTGTCATTGTTATACCATTACCAGTAGAACAGATAACGATACCATAGTCCACATCTTTGCACTCTACTGCCGTTGCCAACGGATGAGCAAAATCAGGATAATCACAACTATCTGTTGCATAACATCCGAAATCCCTCACTTGAGCACCTTGCGACTGCAAAAATGCAACAACCTCTTGCTTCAGGGCATAGCCTGCGTGGTCACTTGCCAGGGCTATAATCATTTCAGGAAAAGTCTTCATACCAAATTATTGTTGAAAAAGAACAACCAAATAACCAAACATCAGTTTACATGATATTGCTAATACGATGATACCAAAGAATTTTCGGATAATATACAATGAGGTTTGTCCGAGGTATTTGGTTAACCAATGTGTACCGATAAGCACCAAGTAAAGTGTAAGCATACAGAGTAGCAAGGATACACATAAGCTGGCAATACTATACTCCGCCGTGATAGCCAGAAGCGCGGTAAAGGCACCCGGACCTGCGTACATAGGGAATGCTAAAGGAACGAGAGAACCCTCGCCCTCTAAGCGCTCATTTTGAAAAATAGTAATATCCAAGATCATCTCCAAGGCCATTAAGAAGATAACAAATCCACCAGCGATGGCAAAATACTCTATCTGCACCCCGAAGAGTTTGAGCACCCATTCGCCTAAAAAAAGAAACATCAATAAGATGATTGAGCTTGCCATACAAACACGCATTGGATGAATTTTCACTCCTTTTTTCTCCATGGCGATTGTAATCGGTATATTACCAAATGGGTCTATAATTGCAATCAAGAAGATAAAAGACGAAAGGACTTGCCAAAAGTCCACAGGGCCCATAAATGTTTTAAATGTTTCTAACATGACTGGATAGTGATTTATAATTTGTTATTTCTAATTTTGAGTTTTCGTCTGCAAATTTAGTATTTTTAGCCCAATTAGACAAATATATTCGTCATTTATGACGCCTATGAGCAAGATTTATCGCAAAATGTTTGTGTATTTGAAAAAAAAGCAGTACTTTTGCAGTCGGAAAATATTGTCTAATAGTAAACGATTAAATATAGCACAAGTTTTATGATTAACTCACAAGACATTAAGAACGGTGTTTGCATCCGCATGGACGGCCGTTTGTATTTCGTAATTGAGTTCCTGCATGTAAAGCCAGGAAAAGGTAACACCATTATGCGTGTTAAGTTCAAAGATGTGGTTGATGGTCGCGTATTAGAGCGCCGCTTCAACATCGGCGAGAAGTTAGAAGATGTACGCGTTGAGCGCCGTCCTTACCAATACCTTTATAAGGAGGGTGAGGATTATATCTTCATGAACAATGAGACTTTTGAGCAAGTGCCTATCGCTCACGATTTGATCACAGGCGTTGACTTCTTGAAAGAGGGATTTGTAGTAGAAGTAGTATCTGATGCTTCTACTGATACTATTCTCTTTGCAGAATTACCTGCTAAGGTTGAGTTAGCTATCGCTTATACCGAACCGGGTCTGAAGGGTGATACCGCAACTAATACACTCAAGCCTGCTACTTTGGAAACTGGTGCAGAAATTCGTGTACCTCTCTTCATCAATGAGGGCGAGATTGTTCGCGTTGACACCCGTGACGGCAGCTATTGCGAGCGCGTACGCTAAATCACCACCTTTGATTAAAAGGGAAATAAATACAAGTCAAATCCCCGCTGCAAGACCTGTAGCGGGGATTTAATATACTAAAGAAAATCATTCATTCGAGACTATAACATTTGAGTTTGCGTGTACCTTTACTGCATTACCATGCCAAAGATGATGCACCGAGGATAGCCGCGTCAGAATCCTTCAGTACAGAGATGGAAACAGGTATCTTACCTTTCCAGATAGGCATGAGGTTCTCCTCCATTGCCTCACGGATAGGATC